>JANLRI010000159.1:0-1957 GCA_031361565.1 Betaproteobacteria bacterium
GCCGATGCCCCCAGAACTGTAATTGAACTTGTCCGGGTTGGCCTTGCCCGCAGCGATTACATCCTCGACCTTTTTGTACGGGACCTCTGAAAGCACAACCATAATGCTGGCCGCCGCTGCCATGTTACTGATGGGTGTAAATCCGTTGAGCGGATCAAACTTGAGATCGGGTTGCAGAATTCTCTGAATCAAATGTGTGCTGGAACCCATCATCAGGGTATAGCCGTCCGCTGGCGACTGAGCCACATACTGGGCGGCAACAATGCCCGCCGCACCGACCTTATTTTCGAGCACAATCGCTTGGCCCAAGAGGTCGCCCAACTTGGGCCCGAGGCGGCGCACCAAAATGTCAGGACCGCCACCCGGTGCGTAGGGGACGATGACGCGTACCGGGCGATTGGGGTAAGTTTCCGCGGCATGGACCGTGGTCGCAAGCAGATGTGCCAAAGGAATCGCGCCAAGTGCGGCCTTCCCATAGCCCTGGACACCAAGAGATGTCGCGCCGTACGAAGTGCCAGAAAGACAGAACTGACGACGATTCATAAAAAATCCCTTTTTTGCCGAAGGTTAGGTTGGCCTATGCATTGTGCGCTTCATGTTGAGTGGGTAATCAAAATGATACATGTATCATGTATTATGTATCCATGGAAGCAATAAATCCAATACTCCAACACCTCGTGGCGCGGCAAACGCGCAAGTCCTTGCCAAGGCATATTCGCAGATCAGAATGAAAGCAAAACCTTTTCAGGTGCTCGTTCGATTGCCCGAAGACCTGGCGAGCCGTTTTGTGCAGGTCGTGAAGCCTGGGCAACGCAACAGCTATTTCCTCGAATTATTACGCCGCGAGCTTGACCGCGAAAGCGATGAACTGGCGCAAACCGCCCAGGCCCTCACTGAGTTGGAGGCGAGAGACGATAAGCTGCGCGAGGAGGATAGCGCGTGGATGAATTCGACTTTGCTGGATAGCAATGGTGACTTTGAAGCTGCGGAATTTGAGCGTCAGTTCCGAGTTGTCCAAAAAGAACGTGAAGCCGCGACCAGAGCGGTCAAGGCAACGGTTAACAATCGCGCTGCGCGAAAAGTATAGGCTTCCTACTTATGCCGACAAATTCCTATGTGCGGGGGCGGGTGTACTGGGTAGACCTTGAGCCCGCCAAGGGCTCTGAAATTACTAAGACTCGTCCTTGTGTGATTCTCTCGACCAACGAAGTGAATCTGCACCGCAAGACGGTGATTGTTGTTCCGCTCACTACCACCGCGACCCGACCGATGGCACCGCTTTTAATCGCGACGCCCTCAATGGGAGCGGACTCCAAAGCGCGTATTGAGCACATTCGTGGTATTGATAAATCTCGCATAAAAACTCTCATTGGAGAAATGAGCGCCTTCGATTTAAACGCGGTTGAAGACGCACTACGGCGAGTGCTGCGCCTCAATCAAGTTTAGCCGAGCGACTCTGTTCTTAGCCGCTCAATACATGACTGAAATTACTCATTCAGGGCTGTCGCGAAAAAATCGATTGCTCCAGAAAAATATTAGCCATCAATTCACCACACGACTGGCAATGACCCGAGGATTCAATGACAAGCTCGGCGGCAAAGCCCTTGGCATAGGAACGGATCGTCTTGCGATCAATCCCTGAGATCTTCTCAATCTGACGCTGGCTGGCGCCAGACGCCAACAGCGTCCGTAAAGTGGTTTGCAAATGTGCCTTCAAGACGTGCAATCTGGTTCCCCTCTAACGAGGGGGTGAAAGCTACGTGCTGCTGGCCTCTCAGCATGGTGAAAATCTTGGCATCACACCATTATTAAACCGTGCTCAGGGATGGGGGAATTTGAGGTGGCCAAAAGTGGGGGAATTTGGGTGGCCATCGGGGAATGAGAACACGAATGGGCTTTCGCGGCGATACTTCCCGAAGGGCACAGACTTGTCCCGATGGAGCAATCTAGAAATTCA
>JANLRI010000086.1:0-5235 GCA_031361565.1 Betaproteobacteria bacterium
ATATTCAGCCCGATCTGGACCGACGCAAGCCCGGTACTTCGCGCCACGTCACCCAAAGGCAAGAGGCCGATCGGGTCGAAATCTTGTCAGGGGTTTACGAGGGCAAAACGACCGGAACACCGATTGCTCTACTTATCCGTAACGAGGATGCACGCAGTAAGGACTACAGCAATATTGCTCAGACCTTCCGACCCGGCCATGCGGATTACACCTACCTACAAAAATTTGGCATTCGCGATCCGCGCGGTGGCGGGCGTTCTTCGGCTCGTTTGACTGCGCCGATGGTGGGGGCAGGCGCTATTGCGCGCAAATGGTTGCATGAAAGCTATGGCACTTTGGTACGGGGCTGCATGGCTCAATTAGGTGAAATTGCGATCCCCTTTGAGGGTTGGGAAGAGGTTCATCAAAACGCATTTTTTGCACCCAATGCCACGCTCGTGCCGCAGCTTGAAAGCTATATGGACGATTTGCGTAAGGCGGGCGATTCTTGCGGTGCCAAGATCCTGGTGGAAGCGACTGGCGTACCGGTAGGTTGGGGCGAGCCAGTATTCGATCGATTGGACGCCGATATTGCGCATGCCATGATGGGTATCAATGCTGTGAAAGGGGTGGAGATCGGTGACGGCTTTGCGGTGGTTGCGCAGCGCGGTACCGAGCACGGGGATGAACTCAGTGCCCAGGGCTTTGCGAGTAACCATTCGGGCGGCGTGTTGGGTGGTATTTCAACTGGCCAAGCCTTGAGGGTTGCCATCGCCATTAAGCCGACGTCCAGTATTCGCAGCCCTAAGCAATCGATTTCGATCACCGGCGAGCCGACTGTGGTGGAAACGCTCGGGCGTCATGATCCCTGCGTTGGCATCCGCGCGACACCGATTGCCGAGGCCATGTTATTGCTGGTCTTGATGGATCACGCGCTTCGTTATCGCGCACAATGTGCTGATGTCATCGCGCCTGCGCCTATTATTGCTGGACCAAGCCCCAAGTCCCTGGCCAAACGGTGATCGGCCCGGAGCGCGGTGTCCGGGCGCTATTTTTTACTTATTTCGGTTTCGTCGGCATCTTCTCGCCGTATTTGAGTTTGTATTTCGCCGACGCGGGCATGACGGTTGCGCAGATCGGCGTCCTGATGTCGCTGCCTCAAGTACTACGCATCATCGGCCCACCGTTTTGGGGATGGCTTGCGGACCATTCCTTCGCGCGCCTCAGCATCCTGCGCTTTTCGGCCATAGCGACCCTGGCGCTCGTCTGTCTCTTTCCCTTGGTGATCGGCTATGGCTATTGGGCCATGATGCCGTCCGTGGTGGCGCTGTTCTTTATGACCGCAGCGCAGACGCCCATCAATGAAGCCATGGCAGTTCAGATCGCAAACGGTGACCAAGGGCGCTATGGAAAGATGCGCCTGTGGGGGTCGATTGGCTTTATTTTGACAGTGACCACAATGGGCCCCTTGCTTGATTGGGTTGGTCTCGCCAGCCTGCCTTATTGGATGACCCTAGGAGCGGGCGGCATGCTATGGGCGAGCTTTAGCCGCCTGAACGCAGGTGAAACGGCGGGAACCGGAACAGGACCACGGGCCGACAAAATTAAGGCTGGGTCTTCGCAGGCGATAGTCTCAGCCAGCATTGCCCGGGTCCGGTCCCGTTTATTGCAACCTGAAATTGCCTGGTTTTTTGTGGCCAATGGTTTGATGGTGTTTTCGCACGCGGCACTGTATGTCTTGTTCTCGCTCTACCTTGAAAGTAATGGTTACAGCAAAACCGATGTGGGGCTGTTTTGGGCGATCAGCGTGGTCGCTGAAATTATTTTGTTTCGCTATCAAAAGTTCATTTTTGAGCGCTTCGATTTGATGCTTCTGTTCGCCCTGAGTTTGCTTGTCGCCGCGCTTCGGTTTGGGGCAGTAGGCCTATTGGCGCCTACCGTGGCCTTGCTAGTCATCACCCAAATTAGCCACGCATTGACCTTTGGCCTGCATCACAGTGCCGCTATGGGGCTTTTGCATCGCTGGTTTGAGCCTGGTCAGCAAGGTCGCGCCCAGGCGGTTTACATTGTTTCAAGTTATGGACTGGGCGGAAGCCTTGGTGGTTTGTTATGTAGCCAGCTTTGGGTACACTTTTACCCGGCCGCGGCATTTCTCGGTGCCGCTGGCGCGGGGCTTTTAGGTACGATATCGGCTTTGCTTTCATGGCATTATGCGAGAAGGAGATCCTTATGAGAAAAATTGATGCAGAGCGTGCTTGTCGTCAGGGCCTGAGTTCGAGTTTTCTGGCGCGTGGTTTACTGGCCCGTGGTACTAGGGCCGCTTTAGTGATGGTTGGTACTTTGGGCCTAGCCGCTTGTCAGAGTGTTCAAACCACGAGTGGCGGCACGGTGGGGATTGATCGGCAACAGCGTATGTCGTCGATGGTGTCTGAATCTTCCTTGCGCGAGAGCGCTGCCAAGGCCTATGCGCAGACTCTGGGTGAGGAAAAGCAAAAAGGTGCGCTTAACGCGGACCCGGCGATGACTCAAAGAGTGCGCAACATTGCCGCGCGTCTGATCCCGGCCACGGCGGCGTTCCGGCCGGAGGCGCCCAAGTGGGCGTGGGAAGTCAATGTGATCAAATCCGATCAGCTCAACGCTTGGTGCATGCCTGGTGGCAAGATTGCTTTTTACTCGGGAATTATCGAAAAACTTCAGCTCAGCGACGATGAGATTGGCGCCATCATGGGCCATGAAATTGCCCATGCCTTGCGTGAACATGCCCGTGAACGGGCCTCCGAGCAAATGGGCGCCCAGGCGGGCTTATTAGTCTTGAGTATTGCGACGGGCAGTAAGGCGACGGCTGACATGGTGGGGGCGGCCTACAACGTTACCTTTGGCCTGCCGCATAGCCGAACCCACGAAACTGAAGCTGATCGTATCGGCGTGGAACTTTCGGCGCGGGCAGGGTATGACCCTCGTGCAGCGGTCAGTGTTTGGCAGAAAATGGCCAAAGTTAGTAGCGGCAAGGGGCCAGAGTTTCTCAGTACTCACCCGTCCGCGGACACCCGGATCAAGGATCTCGAGGACTATTCTGTTCGGGTTCAACCACTTTACGAGCAAAATCGTCGTCGTTGAAGGACATCGAGACTCTCTATTCAGTTGCGGGTGAGCATGGCATAATAAAGGGCTATGCTTGCGAACCCTCTACACTCGAAAACACTTTACGACAAATTATGGGACGAACACGTCATCCAGGCAGATGGCGATGGTACGGCCCTAATTTATATCGACCGCCATCTCGTGCATGAGGTGACCAGCCCTCAGGCGTTTGAGGGGCTGCGTATTGCGGGTCGGCAGCCTTGGCGCTTGAGTGCCAATTTGGCCGTGGTGGATCACAACGTCCCGACCACCGATCGCAGCGGCGGTGTGGCCGGCATCGTCGATCCGATTTCCCGCCTACAGGTTGAAACTCTCGATGACAATGCCAAAAAATCGGGCATTGTGTACTTTAGCCTGAAGGATCGCCGCCAGGGTATCGTGCATGTCATTGGCCCAGAGCAGGGCGCAACGCTGCCCGGTATGACCGTCGTTTGTGGTGATTCTCATACCAGTACCCATGGTGCTTTCGCCTGCTTGGCGTTTGGTATTGGCACGTCTGAAGTTGAGCATGTGCTGGCTACTCAAAGTCTTAACGCTCGCAAAATGAAGAACATGCGGGTCACGGTTGAAGGTCGCTTGCAAAAAGGCGTGACAGCCAAAGATGTTGTTTTGGCGATTATTGGTCGTATCGGGACGGCGGGCGGAACAGGTTTTACGATTGAGTTTGCGGGCTCAACGATTCGCAATCTGTCGATGGAAGGCCGTATGACGGTTTGCAACATGGCGATTGAGGCGGGCGCAAGAGCCGGATTGGTCGCGGTCGATGAGGTCACCATCAATTACCTCAAGGGTCGCCCAATGGCCCCAACGGGGGACGAGTGGAACCAGGCTGTCGCTTACTGGAAGTCGCTCAATTCCGATGCGGGTGCAAGCTTTGATGCTGAAGTGCGTTTGCAGGCTGAAGAAATCTCGCCTCATGTCACTTGGGGCACTTCGCCTGAGATGGTCTTGCCGATCGATGGACGCGTGCCTGATCCCGACAAAGAAAAAGACCCCGTGCGCCGCGAAGGGATTGAACGGGCGCTGCAATACATGGGTTTGGTTCCGAATACTGCCGTGGATCAAATCAAGATCGATAAGGTCTTTATTGGTTCTTGCACCAATTCCAGGATCGAAGATTTGCGCGAAGCAGCGGCCGTCGTGCGTGGCCGTCGCAAGGCTGATAGTGTGATTTTGGCGCTGGTGGTGCCAGGTTCAGGCTTGGTTAAGGCGCAGGCAGAAGCCGAAGGTTTGGACAAAATTTTTATGGCAGCGGGTTTTGAGTGGCGTGAGCCAGGTTGCTCGATGTGCCTCGCCATGAATGCGGATAAGCTTGAGCCGGGCGAGCGCTGTGCTTCGACCTCCAATCGTAATTTTGAAGGTCGCCAAGGAGCGGGCGGGCGCACCCATTTGGTGAGTCCGGCCATGGCTGCAGCTGCGGGAGTGGCTGGCCATTTCGTCGATATTCGGCGTTTAGGGTAAGGCGTCAAGATGGATAAATTTTTAATTCATCGCGGCATCGTTGCCCCCTTGGATCGTGCCAATGTGGATACGGATGCGATCATCCCCAAGCAATTTCTGAAGTCGATCAAGCGCTCTGGCTTTGGCCCGAACTTGTTTGATGAATGGCGTTACATGGATCGCGGTGAGCCTGGCATGGACAATAGCCGCCGCCCGCTCAATCCCAACTTTATCTTGAATCTGGCACGCTATAAGTCTTCGTCGATTTTGCTGGCCCGGAAAAACTTTGGATGCGGGTCATCGCGCGAGCACGCACCTTGGGCCTTGGAAGACTACGGTTTTCGTGCGGTGATTGCGCCGTCGTTTGCTGATATTTTTTTCAATAACTGCTACAAGAACGGTTTCTTGCCGATCGTGCTGCCGGAAGCGCAAGTAGACGCCTTGTTCGCCGATGTCGCGGTGTTCCCAGGCTACGAGCTGATCATCGACCTCCCTGAGCAAACGGTACGGACTTTGGACGGCAGTAAAGTCTACAAGTTCGACATTACCGATTTCCGTAAGTATTGCCTAACCAATGGCTTTGATGAGATTGGGCTGACTTTGCGCAATGCCGACAAAATCCGTGACTATGAGACCAAACGCTTGGCCGCACAGCCTTGGCTTGCTAAAACGCTG
>JANLRI010000187.1:0-2407 GCA_031361565.1 Betaproteobacteria bacterium
GGCTGACTACGCAATACAACTTTGGCATGAGGACGGCATCTAATCTGCCTCCTAGGCATAACTAACGGCTCGCGCGCTTTTGAGTCGGTGTGAAGGACAGGAGCTCCTCACGTTGATTGGTTTCAAGCAGGCCTGAGCGTAGTCTTACGCGATAATCCTGCGCGATATCCGCATTGACCCCTGGTGATACCCATATGTCGCGTTCAAGACTGGCTCCCAGATCAACGTTGAACCCTCTCGCCTCAATCCGAAAAGCATCAAAGGTGCCCGCTGGAACGGTGATGCTTTCCTTCGCAACGACTTTCAGGTTGTACTCAAAAGTATAGGCCGTACCGTTGGGGCGGATTTGCTTGAACCTGGAGGTCCATTTCTTCCCGACAAACAGGTCGGCGGGGTAGAACTGTCTTACGGTACTGAAATTGCCGAGTTGATTGACCAGGGTATTGCCCATCTGATCGGTCACATACTTGCCATCGTCGAAGATGACGCGATCAGCATCGCTATCCACACGGGTCACTCTCCTGGTGATATTTTCTGATTTTTTGTTGAACTGATCGATCTTGCGAATCACGTGCTCCTCGCCGACTCGAAATATTCGGTCATGCTGGGCGTAGCCTTTGAAGTAGGGCGTGGGTTCAAGAACGATAGGTGCCGCGGCCAAAATAATGGGTGCCTTGGCGGTTTCTTCAAGCGCCTTTTTTTCGCTGGCTAAACGTAATAATTCTTTCTGCTCAAGCTCGGCCTGCTGCACCGCGGCGAGGCGTAGATTTTCGGCTGCTAACGCTAGTGCTTTCTCACGCGCCGCGTGTTCGGCCTTAAGCTGATCCGCACGGCGCAGCTCTTCTCGTGCTGCCAGCGCATTGGCTTGAGCTTGGCGGGCCTGCTCCGCTTGAGCCAAGCGGGTTTGCTCGGCTTGGGCAAGGGCCAACTGCTGCGCTTCTTTTCTATCTCTGTCCTGTTTGAGTTCAGCGTGCCTTTTCGCTTCAGCTTCGGCGATGCGAGCCTTTTCAGCGGAAAGTTTCGCCTGTACCTCCTTCTCTGCAGCAAGACGTGCAATCACTTCGCGCTGCTCAGCCTCACGGGCGGCATCGGCGAGCGCAAGGCGTTGACGTTCGGCCTCTTCGCGCTGCGCCAAAAGACGCTTTTGCTCTGCCTCTGCGATGCGCCTACGAGCGAGTTCTTCGCGGGCCGCGACTTCGAGGGCAGCAGTCGCGGCCAGCGCCTGCGCGTCCGCTTTCTTGGCTTTATCCTTATTATTTTCACGCTCAGCCCCAGCCAAGAGCATTCGATTCAGCCGAGCTTGAGCTAACTCGCTGGCATTGCCGCTCGGATATTGTCGAATGAACTTGGCCAAAACTTCCGGGTCGTTGGCGGCCTTTGCTTCCTGCCAGGAGGCCATTTCGCTTTCAAGCAGTTTTTCCCGCTCGGCTTCCGACAGCTTTTGAACAGCCGTAGGGAACATGAAGAGATCTTCTTCAAGTGAAGTACTTTCCCAGGGGATTTGTTGGCCTTTGGAGGCGAGACGCACACTGAGCCGGACACGTTTAAACGCGTCTTCAATGCGTGTACCAGGGACCGCGAATTCACGCAGCAAGTAGCTTGTGTAAAGGCCGTTTTTACCCTCGCCATCTAAGGCAACATTTCCAGGAGCGGTGGCATAGGCCAATAAGCTCCCCACCGGTGCGTCAAACTGGCTCAAGCCCTTGGAAGATGATTTGAAAGTGCTCGCGAACGGATTGTCCCTACAGGCGTCAAGAATAACCAGAAAACTACGCCCTTGACCCTGCCCCATGTAGCTTAGCAACTGGCTCACGTCGACGGTTTGGGCGGGCACCTCGGATGCGATTTTAATGTTTGCAGAGACGGGCACCAGGTAATTGCGCCAGTCTTGCTGCATGCCGTGACCGGCAAAATAGAACAGGCCAAACTTGACCTTAGGATCGCGAATGGCCGTCCCGAATTTCTGCACCGCAGCTTGTAACTGGTTTAAATCAGTGTCGAGTTGCACATCTACCTTAAAGCCCGCTTTGATGAGCAGGGCCGCCATTTCCGTGGCGTCGTGCCTCGGATTAGGCAAAGGCGCGGTACGATAGGCAGAGTTGCCCACCACGAGTGCAATGCGGTCTGCCGACTGCGCAAAGGAGGCGTCGGCAAATAAAGATAAGGTGAATGCCAAAATGAACGCAACAGCCATTCGCGGTGAGGCGATTAAGGCTCGGTACCAGAATTGCATGTCCATGTGGTCGGCTTCTCGTTGCAACGATGCCATAGAAAAAGCCCAATTTGAACTTCTCCCAGGGTCACGAAGGAGAAGGGTATTTTATCTAACAATGTAAAAAATTGTCGCCCCGTCTGTGCGTATTATCCGACTTCGCGGCCACTGCATTGGTGTGCCCCCTACACCATT
>JANLRI010000244.1:0-7673 GCA_031361565.1 Betaproteobacteria bacterium
GTTGTAGGCCTCTAGGCGCGCCACGGCCCGCGGGCTAAGGATTAACATGCCATGGCCGCCTTCGCCTCCCAATACTTTTTGCCAGGAATAGGTGACCACGTCGAGCTTCTCCCAGGGCATGTCCATGGCAAACACGGCCGAAGTGGCATCGCATAAGGTCAGTCCCGCTCGGCTATCGGGGATCCAATCGCCATTGGGCACCTTCACGCCCGAGGTCGTGCCGTTCCAGACGAACACCACGTCGTTGTCAAAGTTGACTGTGTTCATATCGGTGAGCAAACCGTAATCAGCCTTGATCACATTGACATTGGGCAGCTTGAGTTGCTTGACAATATCCGTCACCCAGCCTGCACTGAAGGATTCCCACTCCAAGACATCCACGCCGCGCGCGCCGAGCAAGGACCACATCGCCATTTCAATTGCACCAGTATCCGAGCCCGGTACCACCGCAACACGATAACCCTCCGGCAACTTGAGTAACTCGGCCGTTTTTGAGCAAGCGCGGGCGAGGGCGGCCTTGCCTAAGGCAGAGCGGTGCGAGCGGCCCAGGGTGTTGAGTTGCAAGGCGCTGACATCGTAGCCCGGGCGCTTCGCACAAGGGCCCGAAGAAAAATTGGGGGACTTGGGTTTGACTTGAGGTTGCATTGAAAGGCTCTTCTGGGTGAAATTGGCGCTCATAAGATTGAGCGGTTTGTCGGAACGGAGCAGGTATCAAGTACCGATTTCATTGATTTGTTGCTTGGTGCCACTTTAAGGGCTAGCGCTCTGCAAAAGCCTTTTCCACCACGAACTGGCCGGGCTCCTCGAGAGAGCCCTCTTTAAAGTTGCGCTCCTCGAGCATTTTCTTCAAATCTTTCAACATGGCTTCGCTACCGCATAGCATGAAACGGTCGCTGTCCGGGTTCATCGCGGGAAAGCCCAGATCGGAGGACAGCTTACCGTTTTCAATGAGAGTGGTAATGCGTCCCTGGTTTCTGAAGGCCTCACGGGTTACAGTGGGGTAGTACAAAAGCTTTTCCGAAGCGAGTTCGCCCAAGAACTCATGGCCAGGTAACTCCTTGGTGATGAACTCTTCATAGGTCAACTCCGCCGTTTCGCGGCAGCCATGGACAAGAATGATTTTGTCGAACTTCTCGTACATCAAGGGGTCTTTGATGATGCTCAAAAACGCCGCCAAGCCGGTGCCGGTGGAAAGCAGCCACAGGCGAGGGCCGTTTTGCAAAGAGTCCAGCACCAGGGTGCCGGTGGGCTTATTGCCGACCACCAGCTCATCGCCCACCTTAATGTGTTGCAGGCGAGAGGTCAGTGGACCCTCGGGTACCTTAATGCTATAAAACTCGAGAAAATCCTCGTGATTGGCGCTCACCATACTGTAGGCGCGCAGCAAGGGCTTGTTGTTCACCGTGAGCCCGATCATGGCGAATTGCCCATTTTCAAAGCGAAAGCTCGGATCGCGGGTGGTTTTAAAGCTGAATAGGCGGTCCGTGTAATGCTGGACCCAGGTGACTTTTTCGGTGCGAAATTTACTCATAAGCCTTCCATTATCGCAAGAGCCGTGAAAAACTGCCTCAGTCCGGCTTCGACTGAGGATCAATCAAAAGGATATTAGGGCCAGTGTGACCTATTTCCACCTTAGAAAAGTCAAGCCCACGCACACTCCTGAAATGTTAAAACTCTCCGTGTCGAGAGGCGAATTCCTGTGTGCTGCAATCTTTGAAGGTTAGCGATTTATGAACCTCGGTTCCTCAACCGATCTTGCTCGGGTGCGTGACGGCCAAACCTGCCGTCTTTGGTTGGACAAAATGGCGGGTGGACCTTTCGAGCGCCTGGAGCGCATGTTGGCGCTGTTTACTCATTTAAGTCGCCAACCTCTTCCAGCCGAGCCCACCTACGAAGTATTGGAAGAGGCTAGGGTGACCTTGCTCAAGGAGGTGGACGAGGCCGTCAAGCCTTTGCAACAAATGTCTCTGCCGTTTCAGCCTTCGCAACTCGCCGCCCTGGAGCAGATTCGTAAGTGTATGGACATGCTTCATCAGCTCTATCGTCGCAGCTATACTCGCATGATTGAGGCCGAGGCTATCGATACTCGTTCGATTATTCCGGGCGCTGCCAATGCCATGCGTGTAGTGATGCCCTTGGCCCGTGCCTTGGATACTCAGGCACGGATGATTGCGCTTTTGCTGAAACTTAAGGTGGAGGTCGAGCCGATTCATTGGGATTCGCTTTGCCTGCTGGGGCGCTATATGCGTCAGAGTACTTTCCTTGATGAAGTGCTGATTGATCCTGTAGGCCTTCTGAAGCCCTGTACCTCGCGCGCAACTTTCGTGTACCCGATTCTGCTGCAGCTTGCGAAATTGCCCGAACGCAGCACGAACCAAATATTACTGATTGATAAGTTGACCATGCGCTGGGCGGCTCGAGTTGGTATTCGTATCGACACGCCGCCCAATCTCGAACACCACGGTGATGGGCCGAGTGTCGAGTTGTCGCCCGATTACTCGGTCCGCCTTGATACCACGCGCTTGTTGAAGAGCTTGTTCGAACGAAAACACGAATGGCTGGCCGATACCACCGGTAAACGCACGGCACCGTTTACCCGCGACGAGCTGGCAACGCTCATGGATGATCTGGAACGCCAGTGGAGTTCAGAGTTTAAAAACTATCGAGGCGAGCCCGCCCCGCAGCGTCAAATCCGGTTGCGCTTTGGCTTGCCGCGAATTTACGGTCAGGAGACTGGGACTGGCGATGTCACCCTTACCCCGGCCCCAGCCGCCGCTACGGGTTATGCCTACGGTCGACTCGAGCAAAATACGATAATGCGGATGACTTTTGGAGCGACCTCGAAAGGGCGCTCGAGTTCAGAGTTGTTTATGACCGAGTCCGAGTCGGCGCGCTGGCTGAAGGTGGACGGCAGACGCATGGTGATTGAACGCCATGTGGTGACACCCTCGGCATTACAAGGCGCCCTGGTGACGATGATGGCCGTGCCGGAAACTTTGCGGCGCAAGTCGGATGATTCCTCAGAGCAGCTTGCGACTGAATCCCCGCCATTAACACTTGGCTTGGTTGTGGGTGTTGAGCAGATGACCGGGCAATCTAAAGGCTTGTCGATGCACCGGATTATGGTGGATACCTTTGAGGCCAAAACCACACCGGTGGGGGTTCGAGAAGACGGAAACATCTTGTTTTACGACGCGTTCTTGCTGGATCGTGTGCCATTGAGTGATGTCTCCCATAGCGTGGTGGCCCGGCGTGGCCTGCTTCGTCAAGGCATGCACGTGACCTTGCGTGATCAAAGCTCAGATCGCCTTGCCGTACTAGGGGATCTGATGGATGACGGCCGCGTCTTTGAGCGCTTTGCCGTGGTCATCAAGCGATAGGGCTAAACTAGCGTCTATGGCCGGACTAGACGCAAACACCCCAAAGCCCACGCGCATCGTGGTTCATAAAGTTTCCAGACAACTCGAAATCGAGTTTTCTGATGGCAAGTTGTTCAAACTCAGCTTCGAATTGCTGCGCGTGTACTCACCCTCGGCCGAGGTACGGGGGCACGGCCCCGGGCAGGAGGTGCTGCAGGTCGGCAAGCAAGAGATCGATGTGACGAGCCTCGAGCCGGTCGGCAACTATGCGGTTCAGCCTACGTTCAGTGATAGTCACTCGAGCGGTATTTACTCTTGGGACTACTTGCACTGGTTGGGTGTCAACCAGGACGATCTCTGGAAAGATTATCTCAAACGCTTGCGCGAGGCCGGTGCCTCCCGCGAAAGTGCAGCACTGCCGGGCAAGGCCAATATGGGTGGGCCGGTTGACTTTAAGGCTGTCTCTCGGCCTAAATAAAAATCACTGCAATGACCGATCCCCTACAGCAGGCTCATGCGAGCGACCCGAACGCGCCGGTTTTGGCCAACTCTGGCGCCGTTACGCCCGGGGCGAGCACTCATTTTGGCTTTAAAACAGTCGCGGAAGAGGCCAAGGCCAGTCATGTGGCGGGCGTATTCCATTCGGTTGCAGCCAAATACGACACCATGAACGACTTAATGTCGGTCGGTTTGCATCGTGCCTGGAAAGCCTTCACCGTACGGCAGGCGGCTGTGCGGCCCGGCATGAAAGTCCTGGACGTCGCGGGCGGCACCGCCGACTTGGCGAGGGCTTTTGCCAAGCGAATGACGATTGATGGTGAGTTAAAAGGTGAAGTCTGGCTGACCGACATCAATGGTTCGATGCTGGCGGTGGGCCGCGACAGGATGCATGACGATGGCATTTTGCAGCCCACGGTGCAGTGCGATGGCGAAAAGCTTCCGTTTCCCAGCCGCTACTTCGATCTCGTCACCGTCGCCTTTGGTCTGCGCAATATGACCCATAAGGACCAAGCCCTCGCCGAATTTCGGCGCGTGCTCAAGCCGGGGGGCAAGCTGCTGGTGCTTGAGTTTTCCAAGGTTTGGAAGCCTTTGGAGAAACCTTACGATTTTTATTCCTTTAAGATTTTGCCTCGTTTGGGCGAAAAGGTCGCGGGCGATGCGGCCAGTTATCGATACTTGGCCGAATCAATCCGCATGCATCCCGATCAAGAAAGCTTGCTGGAAATGATGAAGCTGGCCGGTTTGGAGCGTTGCCGGTATTTTAATTTGAGTGCCGGTGTCGTGGCCTTACATGAAGGCTTGGCCTTTTAATACAGCGTTTGCCGGGCGATTCACGGGCTCAGGGTTAAATTGTGACAAGTCCGTGACAATAAGCGACGCTAAAACTAGGGCTGCCCTTGTTTTTTTTCAAATGTGCCGTACATTAGCGAAGTGGAGGCCCACCATGAATACTGGGCTGTTAAAGAGGAGTGAACTAGTGAAAAAATTAACTTCAATATTTGCCGTACTGCTCACCGTAGGAGCAGTCGGCCTGAGTGCGGTTTCAATCGATGCTTTTGCAGCTCGAGCTGGCGGCGGTCGATCGGTTGGCAAACAATCCGATCACGTGACCCAGCGTCAGGCCGCGCCTAAAGACGCAAGCGCTCCGAAAGCCGCGCCACAGGCAGCCCCGGCCCCGGCTCCAGCCGCTCAGCCCGCGCGCAATCGCTGGTTGGGTCCTATCGCTGGTTTGGCGGCAGGCCTTGGTTTAGCCGCTTTGGCAAGTCATCTCGGCATGGGCGAGCAATTCGGCTCAATGATGATGATGATCCTGTTCGGCGTCATCGCGCTGGTGGCGGTCCGCTACTTTATGGCACGCCGTAAAGCAGCCCAGGGCGGCATGCAGCCTGCCTTTGCAGGTACCGCAGGGTACTCGCAAACGCAAATGGGTCCTGAAGCTACAGTGCAGCGCTTTTCGCCACTTCCGGCCGGTCCTGCGCCCATGGGTGCGGCGGGTGGTTCCATGATTGGGTCGGGACTTGCCCCGGTCGAAGCCGAGCCTTTGGTCATTCCTGCGGGCTTTGATACTGAAGGCTTCTTGCGCCACGCTAAAACCAATTTCATTCGCTTGCAAGCCTCTTTTGATTCCGCCAATTTGAACGATCTGCGTGAGTTCACGTCGCCAGAGATGTTCGCCGAGTTGCAAATGGAAATTCAAGAGCGTAAAGGCGCACCTAATGTGACCGAGGTTTTGCGTCTCGACGGTGAAATGTTAGGCGTGCACAGCAATAGCATTGAACACATGGCGAGCGTGCGCTTCCAAGGTTCCTTGCGTGAGCAAGTCGGCGCTGAGCCTGTCGCGATTGACGAGGTTTGGAACTTGACCAAGCCGCTCAATGGTCAGGGTGGATGGGTTCTCTCGGGTATCCAACAGCTAAGCTAAGTTCGTTAATGATCGCTGACATAATCGGCCAGGGCACCGCTAAGGCGCTACTGGCCGTTTTCAATCATATTTTGGGCCAGCATCAGTGGGCGCGCGATAAGCTAGGAATGCATATCGGGCGGAGTGTGCTGGTGGGCCTAGACCCGGAAAATCTCCCCAAGCTTCCCTTTTTGCCTCCGCCAGAAATTCGAGCGGTCATCAGTGCAGAGGGTTTCCTTCTCGAAGCAATGCATCCCGTCGCGAGTCAAGGCACCGGAGCTGCGCCGGTCTTCGACAAACCCTCGGTCGAAATGCGCATCAAGCCCAGCTTTGAAGCCATGTCGACCTTCCGTAAAGAGGGTCCTCAGGGGTTGCTGAGGCACATGAAGATCGAAGGAGATGTCCTGTTGGCGGCCGCCTTAGGTGAAATCGCCAGCCAAGCGCGTTGGGATTTTGAGGATGACTTAAGCAAGGTGGTGGGTGATATCCCGGCGCGCCGATTCGGTCGCCTCGTGGAGGACACCAAGTTCGCGGTACAAGATGGGGCTCAGGTGTTGAAAGGCCGGGCAGATAGTGCTCGTCAGCGCTCTGGCTTCCCCTTACTGGATCGGACCGCTTTGGATTCTTTAGATCAAAAAATTGACGATCTTGGGCGTCGCTTGGAGGGTATTGCCGATCAAAATCAGCACTGAAGCGGTTCTTTATAAGTCCAGAATCGCCGACCGATAGACCAGCCAGCGCTTGCGCTCGAGAAACGGTAGCGATATACTGGAGTTTTGTACAGTATCGCGAGGCGTCGCATGCTACCACATCACCCCGCATTACCTCATGTCAAAGGCCGTGGCTCTGGGCTCAATTTGCAAGGGCGCTTTGAGAGCGAGAAGCGCCTAGGTTTTGACGATGGTTGGCAACTCGCCGAAGAGGCGAAAGCGCCTCGTAAAACGGTGATTCACATTGAACCCGTAAAGTCCACCTTGGTGTTCAATCAATCGCCCGATCTCGGCTTTGATCGCTCAATCAACACCTATCGAGGTTGCGAGCACGGCTGCATCTATTGCTATGCTCGTCCAAACCATAGCTACATAGGGTTGTCGCCCGGGCTGGATTTTGAGACCCAAATCTTTGCGAAAAAAGAGGCGGCAAGCTATTTGCGTAAAGAATTGGCCAGGCCAGGCTACCAGTGCGAGCCGGTTAATATTGGCTCGTCCACCGATGCCTATCAACCTGCCGACCGTGAACTCACCATTACTCGCCAGGTGCTGGAGGTTTTAGAGCAATGCCATCATCCCCTGAGCATTGTCACCAAATCTTGGTTGGTCGAGCGCGATATTGATATTCTTAGCCGCATGGCCAAGCGCAATCTCGTGGCGGTGTATCTTTCCGTTACGTCTTTGGACGCAGAGTTGTCTCGCAAAATGGAGCCTCGAGCAGCGGCACCTTGGCGACGTTTAGAAACGATTCGCCGCTTAACCCAAGCGGGCATTCCGGTGAGCGTTTCGTTGGCCCCCGTGATCCCTTTTATTAACGAGCCCGAGATCGAGAAAATCCTCCAAGCCGCCAAAGAAGCCGGTGCTGTGGGCGCGCATTATGTGGTGGTACGCCTTCCCTGGGAAGTTAAAACACTTTTTCGAGATTGGTTGCTGGAGCATTTTCCAGATCGCGCTGAGCGCGTCATGCATCGCATTCAGGACATGCGCGGCGGCAAAGACAATGATTCGCGCTTTGGGAGTCGCATGAAGGGTGAAGGCATATGGGCTGAACTCATCCGCATGCGCTTTCAGAGCACGGCCAAGCACCTTGACTTATGGCGCAAACGCATTCCTTTGGATCGCTCGCAGTTCAATGCCGACGCGTTGAGAGTCGAGCTTGAACTTGCGAGAACCAGAGCGATCAATCAGGGGCAGGCTGAATTG
>JANLRI010000294.1:0-1323 GCA_031361565.1 Betaproteobacteria bacterium
GGCGCAGGTAAAACCACTCTCTTCAACCTTATCACCGGGCATCTCAATCCCGATGCAGGCGATGTGACCTGGTTAGGTGAATCCATCAAAGGCGTGCCTCATTGGAAGATTGCTCAGGCAGGCATTGGCCGTACCTTTCAAGACCTCAAGCTATTCGATCAAATGACGGTGCTCGAGACTGCGCTCACCGTGACTGAGCGAGGCTCATGGTTTTGGCAAAGCGGGGGAAAGAGTGCGAAGGCAGAGCGTCGCGAGCGCGCCGAAGCTGCACTTGAGAAAGTCGGCCTGGCGGACCGGCGCGATGCGCGTGCGCTGGACCTCGCCTATGCAGAAAGAAAGTTCTTATCGATTGCCAGAATCTTGAGCTCAGGTGCAAGGCTTTGGCTGCTGGATGAGCCCGCCTCGGGCCTGGATCGTGGCTCTTACGAGCGCTTCATTACCCTGCTGCGCGACCAAGTGTCTCATGGCATCACGATTTGCATCATTGAACATAATTTGGATATTGTGCAGGGCATATCAGACCGCATTGCCTTTCTGGATCAAGGCCGATTACTGGCTGAAGGTGACCCAAAAACGATTCTCGCCGACCCCGCCTTAGCGGCGATCTATTTTGGCGAGCGAGCATGATGAGTGCGAGCAACGCTGCCATGACCGCAACTAGCCAATCAACTCACGCCACACCGACCGCGCTGATCAAAGCGGAGCGCCTGGAGGTCAGCTATGGCGGCAAACCCGTTCTGATGGATGTTTCGATTGAACTCAAAGCCAATGAAGTGCTTTGCCTGATCGGACATAACGGTGCGGGTAAGTCCACTCTAATGAGAACGCTGTTCGGTTTGGTGCCGGCCAGGACCGGGCGTATTTTGATCGACGGTCAAGCACTCAGCAAGCACACTCCACGCTCCCTCGCCGAGCGCGGCGTCGCCATGATGCCCGAGGGGCGAGGTATTTTCCCGAGCCTCACGGTCGCCGAGATTTGGGGCTTAGGGCTGGGCTCGGCCGGCACTCCAAGAAGTGAGCGTCAAGACCGGATTGACTGGGTGCTGTCCGTCCTGCCTCCGGTGAAGGCCTTCTACACCAAGCGAGCCGGTTTACTCTCGGGCGGACAACAGCAGATGGTTTCTATTGGGCGGGCATTACTAGGCCAGCCGCGCTGCCTGATCATGGATGAGCCTTCCATTGGTCTCGCGCCCAAACTCTTTCAAGACTTGATGCAACCCATTCGGCAGTTGCAGCTGGAGCGCGGGATGAGTATTTTGCTGGTCGAGCAAAATGTACGCGAAGCACTGAAAGTGTCTGATCGCGTGGTCGTGATGAAGGCAG
>JANLRI010000296.1:0-2519 GCA_031361565.1 Betaproteobacteria bacterium
TACCCGCAGGATCTCCTCCGTTGCATACGCGCACGATGACAAGTTGTCTGAAGCGAAAACGGCGAGTGCGGTTGGTTTGCCGAGGCGTTCGTGGGCGAGTTCTTCGGTATGCAGTGGTTGACCGAGGACCTTCTTCTTCAGTCGGTAGCTCGACGATTCGGGGAGGTGAATTGTTGGTCGCTGACTTGACACCAAACCGATTGCCATCGGGGCCCCGCTTGGTATTGGCGAAACGTCGCTGACGGACTGGTTTCGCTGGTCATTTGGGTCGAGCCGATCGAGAACATCTCCGGTTGGATTACTCATACGTCAACTGGACCAGAATTGGCTTCCGACGAGAAGATCTACCGTGACGAGATGGCGTTAAGAAGGCGTAGAGATACCTGGAAAGTCGTAGAGATACCTGGAAAGTCAGAGAAAGCTCCGCAATCATGGCAGTACCCCCCCTTGCGTCATTGCGGCAACAAAAATTGCACCACTCCCACCACCTTTCGCCAGCTCAGAACAAGAGAGACTGCGAGGGATGGCACGCCAGGGCGGCAATCGGCGCGGGAAGGGCGCGGATGGCAATCACCTCATGCAAAGAATCGATAACCCAGGCCGGGTTCTGTCACGATGTGTCGCGGTACCGACGGATCTGGCTCAACTTTTCGTCGAAGGTGAGCTAAGTGGACGCGCAGGTAATTGGCCTCCGTGCCAAATTCTGGGCCCCACACCGCTTGTAGGATTTCTCGTTGGGTGATCAGCCGCCCGGGATTTCGGGCCAGATGATTCATTAAGCGCCACTCGATTGGGGTGAGGTGTGGTTGCTTTCCGCTGGACAGCAGTACTGAACCCTGGGACAAATCGACGGTGAATGAGCGAGTTTCGATCAGCTGCTTGTCCTCGGAATCGCCCAAAGAACGCCGCGACAATGCACGAATGCGAGCAAAGAGTTCATCAACACCAAAGGGTTTGGTCACGTAATCATCGGCACCGAGATCCAATGCCAACACCTTGTCTGCCTCTGAACCACGCGCTGTGAGCACCAATATGGGAACCTTGCTCCATAAGCGAACCGCAGCGATCACATCTAATCCATCTACTTTCGGCAGACCCAAATCAACCACCAACAAATCCGGCTTAAAGGTAACCGAACGGGCAATGGCCTCTTCGCCATCGGTCGCTTCTTCGACCATATAGCCTCGAGCCAAGAAGTTGAGCCGAAGTGTCTTTCGCAGCTGCGTATCGTCTTCGATAATCAGCACTCGTTTTTGCTCAGAGGTAGTCATCGCGAACCGTTGGATTCCTGATCAATTCGTAGTGTGGCTGTCAATCCGCCGCCGGGAGTGTCATCGAGTCGCAACTGAGCTCCGAGGGTTTTCGTAAGTCCGTCAGCGATTGCCAACCCAAGACCCATGTTGTCTCGCTGCGTGAGATCACCAAGGCGGTGAAACGGTAGACGAGCAGTTGACCGTTGCGCAACGGCAATACCAGGGCCTTGATCGATTACCCGGATGAGAAATAGATCACCGAATCGCTGGGCCTCTACGGTAAGACGTTGACGGGCACCACGCGAGACGTTGGCTGTGGCGTGCAGAGCATTGGCGACCAGATTGTAAATTATGCGCTCCAAAAGCATCGGATCACTGAGCAATGCCGAGGCATCTGGACCGATAACGGTATCGATTCGATCACGATCAACTCCGTCGAACGCTCCAAGCGCATGGGCGAACACAACAGCGGTTTCCGTAGGCAAATGTTGGGCCCTGATCACCCCTGATTCCAGTCGACTCATCTCCAACAGTTCTTCAATAAGTCGATTGAGATGATCGGATTGACCGCTAATCGTTTCCAGAAATTCTCGCTGGTCATTCGGGCTCCAAGCAATGTCTGTTGAAAGTAACGAGGTGGCTGCCGCTTTGATTCCGGCCAACGGGGGACGCAGATCATGCGACACCGTTCGCAACAGGGCGGTACGAAAGTCGTTTGCTGCGCTCAGTTGGGCGGCGCGTGCTGCTTCGGTAGAGAGATCCTGCGTTCGAAGGCCGTTTCGAATCTGATCGGCGAACACGGCTATCAACCGATGATCATCTATGGAAAGTTGGTCAGCACCGAGCCTCAAGGTTCGTTTCGCATCGAGCGCGATACTGAGATCGTTGTCAGGGTGATTGGGATGCGAATCATCTGTGAGCCTAGCAGTTTCCGCAGGTTCTATGTATGCATAGGTTAAGCCAAGCCCGATACGCAGCTGCTCAATAAGTTCACCTGTTGGATCAAGTGAACTAATGGCCGTCGCACTGGAACGCGCGAGTATCTCTGAATCGTGGCGGGCACGCGTTGCGTCCAATGCTTTGGCTGAGGCTTGACTCACTAAGTAGGCCACAATGAGTGTGATGACGCCAAACACGAAGAGCGCTACCAAGTCACCAGAATTTCTTACGGAAAACGAGTAGTAGGGAGCAGTGAAAAACCAGTTCAATAACAACGTCGCCGTAACCATGGAGACCACTCCCACCGAGAGTCCTCCAGCCGCTGTT
>JANLRI010000100.1:0-4189 GCA_031361565.1 Betaproteobacteria bacterium
GGTGTTCCTTGGCCTTATTTTTGAAAGTCTCAACTCGATGACCCTCACGCTTTGGCTCACCCAAATTCTCAACGGACTTCAGTTCGGCGTGCTGCTATTCCTTTTGGCAGCGGGCCTCACGCTCGTGTTTGGCATCATGAATTTTGTGAACTTGGCTCACGGTTCACTCTACATGATGGGGGCCTACTTCGCGGCCGCCGTCGCTGCTAAAACCGGTAACTTCCTGATTGGCGCTCTGGTTGCTGTACCCGCAACCTTAGTGCTGGGCATCGTGATTGAGCGCGTGGCGCTCTCCGGGCTGTACGCCCGCGATCATCTCGACCAAGTGTTGGCCACCTTTGGGCTGGTTCTTTTCTTTAACGAACTCGTACGCTTTATCTGGGGTAGCTCGCCCGTCTATTCGCCTGCGCCCGAGTGGTTGTCCGGTGCCGTCGATTTCGGTGCGGGTATTTCCTACCCGGCTTATCGCTTTGCCATCATCGTCGTCGGTCTCCTGGTCGCCGCCTTTTTATATTGGCTAATCAATCTCACGCGCATCGGTATGTTAATTCGCGCCGGTGCGAGCAATGCGCCCATGGTCTCGGCCCTGGGGGTGAATATCAAAATGTTGAACACCCTAATCTTTGGTCTGGGGGCAGGCTTGGCAGGCTTGGCAGGGCTGATGGCGGCACCTATCCTGTCCGTACAGTCCGGCATGGGTGAGGCCATTTTGATTCAAACCCTAGTCGTCATCATTGTCGGCGGCATTGGCTCGATCCGTGGCGCTTTCTTGGCGGCCTTGATTGTTGGCGTGGTGGACACTCTCGGTCGCATCATGTTACCGATTGGCATGGCCAAGATCATGGATCCTAGCATCGCGCAGGCCGCTGGACCCGCCATCGCCTCAATGTTAATTTATCTGTTGATGGCGGTGGTACTGGCCTTCAAGCCCCTTGGGCTGTTCCCTGTCAACGCGAGCCGCTAGCGCTAAGAAACCACTAGGTCCCATGTCCAACACCTCATTTTTTGAGCGCTTATTTCCCGAGAAGCTTCGCTGGTCTCAACCGCAAGTTCTGGTGAGCTTGATCGTATTGTTTCTTCTCCTGGTCTTACCCTTGGCTGCACTGGCCGCGAAGCAGCCTTTTTACATCACGTTATTTACGCGAGTCATCATTTACGCCGTTGCGGCCTGTGCTCTAAATCTGCTGATCGGCTACACAGGCATGGTCAGCTTCGGTCAGTCATTGTTTCTAGCGCTCGGAGCTTATGCCGTCGGCATTCCGAGTTTTCATGGCCTCACGAGTGGCTGGCTACATCTACTCTTTGCATTATTAGGGTCGGCAGCGGTCGCCGCCGTGATTGGCATGGTCGTGCTACGCACGCAGGGCATGGCCTTCATCATGATCACGCTGGCCTTCGCCCAAATGTTCTTTTACCTGGGCATTTCCCTGAAAAACTATGGTGGCGATGATGGTATTCGGCTGGAGTCACGCTCCACTCTTTTTCCGCTCGATCTCGGCAGTAACAGCGCGCTCTACTACCTCTGCCTTCTGATCTTGATCGCCGTATTATTTTTCTCCTGGCGTCTGATTCACTCAGGCTTTGGCATGACCTTGCGAGGCATCAAGGGCAATGAGCGGCGCATGAAAGCGCTGGGCTTTAACACCCTCAAGTTCAAACTGATGATCTACATCGTCGCCGCGATGATTACGTCGGTGGCGGGCTTCTTACTCGCCAACCTAACCTCTTATACTTCGCCTGCGTTTAGCGCCTGGACAGTGTCTGGCGAGTTAATTGTGATGGTGGTACTCGGCGGCATGGGCACCATTTTCGGGCCAGTGATTGGTGCCATCGGGTTTCTCATGCTTGAAGAGGGGCTGAAAGAGCTGACCGAATTTTGGGGGATGCCACTGGGCATCATCATCGTGGCCATTGTCTTGCTCGCCAAACGCGGCCTTTACGGTTCGCTCAAAAAATCATGACATTAAACGCGACCATGTCATCCTCTAACGGGTCAATGTCCCCCGTCCTACAGACCCGAGGCTTGGTCAAACGCTTCGGTGGCCTATTGGCAACCGATGCGGTGTCGATTGAATTGCTGCCCGGCGAACTGCACGCCTTAATCGGCCCCAATGGTGCGGGTAAAACCACACTCATCAGCCAGCTCACGGGTGAGCTTCGCCCGGACCAGGGAGATATTCTGATGGCGGGGCAAAATGTGAATCATCTGAACGTCGAAAAACGCGCCCAGCTAGGCCTTGCGAGGTCGTATCAAATCACTCAAATCTTGCCCGACTTCACGGCGCTTGAAAATGTTGCCATGGCGGTACTAGCCAAGCGCAATCAAGCTGAGGCAAAGTCAGGCTTTGGAGCATGGAAAGTGTTGATTCGCGAGGCGACGATCCAATCTTCGGCCCTTGCTGCCCTCAAGCAAGTGGGCCTTGAATCCCAATCCGACATTTCCGCAAAGGTGATGGCTCACGGCGAACATCGCCAGCTCGAGCTGGCCATGGCCTTAGCGCTGCAGCCCAAACTTTTGTTATTGGACGAGCCTTTAGCAGGGATGAGCGGCGCAGAGTCTGAGACCATGATCGAGCTTTTGCTTTCGCTCAAAGGTCGCTACCCGATTTTGTTGGTAGAGCATGACATGAACGCCGTGTTTAAGTTGGCAGATCGCATCAGTGTACTGGTTTACGGCAAGGTGATTGCCAGTGGCAGGCCCGATCAAATCAAGAATGATGCCGAAGTGCGGCAGGCCTACCTTGGCGATGACGCCTTGGTGGCCTAATGGCACCCAGCAATGCGTCACCGTTTAAGCGTCCTCACCTAATCATGGCCCTTGATCGATGAATACTTCCCCTCTTCTTCAAGTCCAGGGCCTACAAGCTGGCTACGCGGCCAGCCAAGTTTTGTTTGGCTTGGACTTCGAGCTAGCACCGGGGCAAGTCATCACCCTGCTGGGTCGCAACGGCATGGGCAAGTCCACCACGGTGAAGTGTCTGAGTGGTTTGCTCAAACCCAGTGCGGGAAAAATTATTTTAAATAGTCAAGATCTTGCCAGGCAACCCGCTTACATGATCGGCCGGGCCGGGATGGGCTTGGTACCTGAGGGTCGTCAAGTCTTTCCCACCTTGAGCGTCAAAGAAAATTTAGTCGCTACAGCCAATCTGCGCAACGTGGTGGCCGCTCAACGCAAAAACGCCTGGACCTTGGAACGGGTCTATGCTCTTTTCCCGAGGCTTCAAGAACGGGCTAAACAATTGGCCGGGCAACTGTCTGGCGGCGAGCAGCAAATGTTGGCAGTCGGACGCGCCCTCATGACCAACCCCAAGATTTTGATCCTGGATGAAGCCACAGAAGGCCTGGCCCCTTTGATTCGCGCCGAGATTTGGAAGTGCCTAGGCTTACTCAAGGAAGAGCGCATGGCCATGATTGTGGTCGATAAAAATATAAAGCCACTTTTACCTTTGGCTGATCGACACTATGTGATTGAGAAGGGGCGCATAGCCTGGCAGGGCAATAGCGAGGAGCTTCAGAAGAGTAGCGCTGAGGTGCAGCAGTATTTAAGCGTTTGAGCGTTTGAGCGTTTGAGCGTTTGAACTTTTGAACTTTTGGCGTTAGCTCATTTATTGGGCGCTCGAGCCTTTTTGCGCCCGATATAAGCGATCCTTCACAGCAATCCATTCCGGTTCATCAGGCAAGGCTTCAACCAGGATGCGGTTGACACCAAGCCCATCCATCTCGCGCAGCTTGGCGTACATCTCCTGCGCAAAAACCTCGGGCTCTGCCGCCGCGACTTCAAAGTGCAAGTACTCCACCGGTACCTGATGGCCGAAGACTCGTTCTAAAAACATCGCTAAATCGGCGCTCACCCACACGGCGATTTTTTCGCCAAGGTTCAAGCATTCCGCGGCCTTTATCGGCAGCTCTTGGTCCTCAACAATCACCATCGGAGTGTTTGGTGCATAGTGCGCCTCTAGCGTGCCTGAAACCTGTGGCCCCCCTTTGGACTGCACGGGCACCTCGCGCCCGAGCACCGATGAAATCGCTTCGCTGGAAATGTGACCGGGTCGTAAAATCACTGGTGAAAGACGACTCAAATCAATAATGGTGGACTCGATACCAATGTCCGCATCACCGCCTTCCAACACCCAGGCAATATCCTCGCCGAGATCAGCTCGCACATGCTCGGCGCGGGTCGGGCTAATTC
>JANLRI010000333.1:0-10951 GCA_031361565.1 Betaproteobacteria bacterium
GATTGAAAACGCCAGTCGCCTCCGCAAACAAGAATTGATGTTTGCCATCCTTAAAAAGAAGGCCAAGACTGGCGAACAGATTTTTGGTGACGGCGTTCTGGAAATTCTGCCAGATGGTTTCGGCTTCCTGCGCTCGCCAGAAACCTCATACCTCGCCAGCACAGACGATATTTACCTCTCCCCTTCGCAGATTAGGCGCTTTAGTCTACATACGGGCGACTCCATCGAAGGCGAGGTGCGCACGCCCAAGGACGGAGAGCGCTACTTTGCGCTCGTGAAGGTCGATAAGATCAATGGGTCGCCGCCCGAGGCCTCCAAGAACAAGATTCTTTTCGAGAACCTAACCGCCCTCCATCCTGATCGGCCAATGAAGCTCGAGCGCGACATCAAGTCCGACGAGAACATCACCTGCCGAATTATTGACATGGTGGCACCTATCGGCGCAGGTCAGCGCGGCATCATTGTGGCCCCACCGAAATCCGGCAAGACCGTGATGCTGCAACAAATCGCGCATGCCATCACCACCAATAGCCCGGATGTTGTATTGATCGTTTTGCTGATCGATGAGCGCCCGGAAGAGGTCACCGAGATGATGCGCTCGGTTCGTGGCGAAGTGATTGCCTCAACCTTTGATGAGCCCGCTACTCGCCATGTACAAGTCGCCGAGATGGTGATTGAAAAGGCCAAGCGCCTGGTCGAACATAAGCGCGACGTGGTGATTTTGCTCGACTCGATTACCCGCCTGGCCCGCGCTTACAACACCGTGGTTCCGGCTTCTGGAAAGGTCTTGACCGGTGGTGTCGACGCCAACGCCTTACAACGGCCTAAGCGCTTCTTTGGTGCCGCCAGGAACATTGAGGAAGGCGGCTCTCTCACGATTATCGCCACAGCCCTGATCGATACCGGCAGCCGCATGGACGAGGTGATCTACGAAGAGTTCAAGGGCACCGGCAATATGGAGATTCATTTGAATCGCCGCATGATGGAAAAGCGGGTTTACCCGGCCATCGACATCAACCGCTCCGGTACCCGTCGCGAAGAGCTGCTTATTCCCAAGGACATGCTCCAAAAAATCTGGATCTTGCGCAAACTGCTGCACGACATGGACGAATTGCAAGCCATGGAGTTCATGCTCGACAAGATGAAGCTCACCAAAAACAACCATGAATTTTTTGAATTAATGAAAAAAGGTGGATAAAAGAGTGGGAACGCTGATGCCTCCCCCTCGCGCACATCCCAAAAAACGAAAATCCATTGTATAATCAAGGGCTTTGCTGAATTCGTGGTTGTTTGCTGGGGCAGGACGCCTCACCCACGGTTGGCATTTGTGAGCCTCGCCCCGAGTGCATTGACTGCCGCAGGCTTGAAGCTCACACAATACAGCGCATAAAACAGGACGCGATCATGAAAGAAGGCATTCACCCCAATTACCGCGACGTAGTCTTCCAAGACATGTCTAGCGGTATCAAGTTCATCACTCGTTCTACGGCCAATAGCCGTGAGAACATCGAGATGGATGGGAAAACTTATCCATTATTCAAGCTCGAGATTACTTCTGAGTCTCATCCGTTCTACACAGGCGCGCAACAGCGTGTTAGTGAAACCGGCCGCGTCGAGAAATTCCGTCAGCGTTTCGCGCGGACAACCATCAAGAAGTAAGCGTCACATAGACTTAGGTCTAATGCAAGGGCGACGGTTGTCGCCCTTTTGCATTCAGAAGCCCTATGCGGAGCATTCCTTCACAATTACTCATTTGGACCTTTAATTCTCCGTGCGACATTTCATCGTCACCGAACAACAGGCTGGAAAGCTGCCGCGCTGGGCCTTACTACTTTTGTGCGCACTGTATGTATTTCCTGGCCTGATCGGGCGCGAGCCCTGGCGCACCAGCGATGCCCCCGGGTTTGCAACAGCACTCACGATGGTACGGGGCACCTGGCAGGACTGGCTGATCCCCAACATTGCGGGCGAGCTCCTTGTCGATGATGGCCCGCTGGCCTACGCACTTCTGGCCGCGGTCAATAAATTAGCGGCCTTGGTTTTTGGAAGCCCAGTCCTTAGCTCACCCTGGCCGCATTGGATTGCCATGTTATGTGCTGCGGGCGGGCTGGTTTTGATGCTCACCGCATTCTGGTATGCCGCCTACGAGCTGGCCAAGCGCCCTGGTCTGTTACCCCTCGATCCGTTTGGGGCAGCCGCTAGCCGCGTGAGTTTTGCACGCGCCATTGCGGACACCGCGCTCCTGGTGTTTATTGCCACTCTCGGCCTCCTGGTGCGCATGCATGAGATTAGTAGTGCCGCGGCTCAGGTCACTTGGGTCGCTGGTTTTTTGTGGAGCCTCTCAATCGGCCTTGAGAATCCACGCCGAGGAGCAGTCGGTGCCGCCCTCGCCTGCGCGGCAATCTTTGCGACCCGTAACCCTTTGCTTGCCCTTGGCCTGGCCTTGGTACCCTTTATTCTTTGCGCCTGGGCTCCGGCTTACCGACTGATACGGGTGCGCTTTCTGCCAGTATTTCTGGTCGCCACAGCGCTAGGCTTCAGTGTCTGGCCCATGCTGGTACTTTTCACTCTTGAACCATCGAACGCTACCGTCACCGGCTTTCTGGGCAGCAATCCTGAACAGTATCTCAAACGATGGGTCGCGCTTAACTTGCAAGCGCTACAAGGGCCGTCCCTGTTTGGGATCACTTACCTGGTGCGAACCGTGCCCTGGTACTTCTGGCCTGCCTGGCCGCTCGCGGCTTACGCGGTTTGGCAATGGCGAGCCAAGCTCACTGAACCTTCCTTAGGTTTACCTGTCGCAGTGTTGGGCGTCATGGGCTTACTCATTCTGCTCAATCCCCATCCTGGCGAAGCTCATCTCGCGGCCGCCGCGCCTGCAATCGCCTTGCTGGCAGCCCCTAGTCTCACAACCTTGAGACGCAGCTTGGTGAACATGATCGATTGGTTTGCGGTGATGTGCTTTAGCTTTATTGGCTTCACGCTCTGGCTCTATTGGCTGGCCCTGATTACCGGGCAGCCCGAGAAGGTGTCCTTTCGAGCGGCCCAATTTGCGCCCACCTTCACGCTTGGTCCGGTATGGCTTGAAATCTTGCTGGGCGGCCTAGCCAGCGCATCTTGGTTTTTACTAGTTCGCTGGCGCATTTCTCGCCAACCTCCGATGATTTGGCGAGCGGTCGTATTGTCGGCCAGCGGACTGACCTTAGTCTGGTTTTTGCTCATGACACTTTGGCTGCCCGTGCTCAATGAGCGTATGGGATTTCGCTCGACGGCAGAAAGTGTCGGGCAAGCCTACCTGCAAGCAAGTCAATCGCAGCAAGATAACTGCGTCAACACCCAGCAGTTGGAGCTAGCCCCCAGAGCCAGCTTCTTTTATTTTGCAAAGCTTCCCTTTGCGCGCGACGAGGTTCGCTGCCCTTTCGTACTAGAGCAAAGCAGCCCCGACCGGGCATTGACGAGCGCGAACGGCAGGTTGATTTGGAAAGGCTTTGTGCCCGCCTACCGACAAGATGAGTATCGGCTCTATCAAAGAGCGCGCTAAGTACCCGCCTGTGAGCGCGAATTGCGCAGTCAGGTGACGACGTTTTTTTAATCCTTATTCATCATCCGTACCTTAGCCATTATTCGCCTAGCCTGGCCCAGCCTCATCGGGCAATGGGCTGTCATGCTCAACGCGGTCATGGACACGGTGATGGCGGGTAAACTTCAACCCGAAGATTTGGCGGCCGTGGGCTTAGGGGCCAGCATTTATCTCAGCGTCACGGTGGGCCTGATGGGCGTACTCATGGCCTTAATGCCAGAGATCGCGCGCCACCACGGCGCCAAACGCAGCGATCTTATCGGTCGCGATTTACGCCAAGGGTTATTGCTTGCTCTTGTTCTCAGTATTCCAGGTGTTTTCCTGATTCAGGCGGATTGGCTTTGGCAGAGTTTTGGCAACCCTGGCCCCGCCGTGAATGCCAAGCTTAGCGCGTATCTTTTTTGGATCGCGATTGCCCTACCCGCCAACGTCCTGATTCGATGCTGCTACAGCCTCAATATGGGCATTGAGCGACCGAAAGTCATGATGCTGATTAATCTGATCAGTTTGGCTGCCAAGCTTCCACTTAACCTTGTATTGATGTTCGGCGTTGGCGACTGGGCAGGTCTTGGCGCGCCTGGCTGTGCAGCGGCCACAGCGCTACTCGCATGGCTGAGCTTGATCATGCACCTAAGCGTCTTGCACTATGCAAAAAGCTATCGTGCCATGGGCCTGCTTCGGGGATCTTGGCGGCCAAATTTTCAAAGACTCGGGCAGCTTTTGGCTCTCGGAATACCCACCGCTGGCGGCTATCTTTTGGAGGTGACCTCCTTCTCCTTTATGGCCCTATGGTTGGCGCGCATGGGTACGACCGTTTCCGCCAGCCATCAAATTGCCGCCAATTTCACCTCTCTCGTCTACATGCTCGGCATGTCGATCGCTACCGCCACCAGTAACCTCACTGCCCGTGAGCTTGGAGCCGGACGAATTGAAGAGGCCCACGCCTTTACCAGGACCGGCCTCAAACTCTCGGCGCTCTGCGCCTCAGGCGTCGCCGTGTTGGTGATTTTTGGATCCACCTACATCGCCAGGCTCTACAGCGACAAAGCGGCCATTGCCAACGCCGCCGCTCCGCTTCTGGTTGTGGTGGCGGTCTATCACTTATTCGATGTCGGCCAAACCGCCTGCAGTTTCATTCTTAGAGCTTACCGGGTTGTGCAACCAACGGTCTGGATATTCCTGATTTGCCTTTGGGGCATTGGCTTAGGACTGGGGTTTCAGCTCAGCTTCGGCCCGCTCGCAAGCCAGCTCTTCGGGCAGGCGAGCTTCGGACTATCCATGCCTCTGGCCAAAATATTGCAAAGCACGCCTTTCGGCTTCTGGAGTGGTGCCTTGATCGGCCTAATATGCGCAAACTGCGCCCTATTCATCCTGCTACAGAGGGTGATGAAGCGCCCGCACCAATGAAGAAATGCGTACGGTAATGGCGCAGCTCGTCAATCGACTCGACAATATCTGCAATCGCGGTATGCGCGCTACGCTTTTTAAAAGCCTTCGCAATCTCGGGTTGCCAACGCTTGCAAAGCTCCTTCACGGTGCTGACGTCCAAATTTCGATAGTGAAAATAGGCTTCTAACTCAGGCATAAAACGAGCCATGAAGCGTCGATCCTGGCAGATTGAATTTCCTGCCATCGGCGAGGTTCGGGCGGCCACCCAAGGTTTCATAAAAGCAAGCATGGCAAGCTCAGCCGCATGCTCGTCAACTTCAGACGCTTTGACACGATCAATCAAACCCGAACGACCGTGCGTATTCTTATTCCAACTGTCCATCGCGTCCATTACGGCGTCGGACTGATGCACGGCAATCGCTTCACTGACGGCTAAGACATTGAGGTTACTGTCGGTCACAATCATGGCTATTTCGATAATGTGATCTTTATCCGGCTCGAGGCCTGTCATTTCCATATCGAGCCAAACAATATTGCTAGCGTCTTGCTTGGGCTTAATGTTGACGGGTGCGGCGGCGGGCGATTCTGATGTGGTCATGTCTTGATCTAGAAGTTTGAAACGATGCTCCCGAGGGAGCATGAGATAATTTAGTCTTCAACGGATTGTGTCACAGGGAATCTTTTTAGAATGTCGGCTGAACAAACTTCCTTGATCTTTACCTGGACGTTCCTGGCGGCCGTGGTGGCCAGCACCGGGCTTAAGCTTTGGCTGAGCACCCGGCAAATGCGCCATGTCGGGCGCCACCGTTCGGCGGTACCGATTCAGTTCCAAGAAAAAATCAAACTCAGTTCACACCAGCGAGCGGCCGATTACACCTTGGCACGCCACCAGTTTGGATTGCTCGCCATTGCCATTGAGGTGCTGGTTCTTATTGGCCTCACCTTGCTCGGCGGTTTACAGTGGCTGTATCAACTGACCCAGTCCTGGTTTGGCGTGGAGGGCGTGGCCAATCTAAGCGCTGTGACCCAGTCGGGTGCCGCCGCCTTGGCCGTCAACCCAAGCCTCTGGAGTAGCATCGGCCCGGTGCTAGTTTTTGTAGTATTGGTCACCGCCATCACCAGTCTTATCGATTTACCACTCGATGGGTATCGGCAGTTCGTGATTGAGGAAAAATTCGGCTTTAACCGCATGAGTGTTCGAGCTTGGCTCAAGGATCGGCTCACCGGCACTCTGGTGGCCGCGGTACTCGGCCTGCCCTTGCTGGCGATCGTGGTCTGGCTCATGAAAAGCGCGGGTCAAAGCTGGTGGCTTTGGGCTTGGGCCGTGTGGGTCGTGTTTAGCCTGTCGATGATGATTATTTTCCCGATCTGGATCGCCCCACTCTTCAATAAGTTCGAACGCCTGGTTGAAGGCCAGACCCGTATAAAAGTCGAGTCCCTCCTGGCGCGCTGTGGTTTTGCCTCGAACGGATTGTTTGTCATGGACGGTAGTAAGCGCTCTAGTCATGGCAACGCCTATTTCACAGGCATTGGCAAAAAGAAGCGGATCGTCTTCTTTGACACCCTTCTATCTCGCCTCACGGACGACGAGGTTGAGGCAGTGCTTGCTCATGAGCTCGGCCACTTCAAGCACAAACATGTCTTCAAACGCCTGCTCATCAGTTTTGTATTTAGTTTTTTAGGCTTCGCCATTCTGGGCTGGATCATGCAACAAGCGTGGTTCTACCAAGGGCTGGGCATGACCCCCGATCTCAAGCAGGCTCAGGGTCCAGCCTTGATTTTATTTATGCTGGTGCTTCCAGTGTTTTTGTTTCCTTTCCAGCCACTCGCGAGTTTCTTTTCGCGCAAAGATGAATTTCAGGCCGATCAATTCGCAGCACAAACGTCGAGCGCTGACAACTTAGTGCAAGCCCTCGTCAAGCTCTACGACGATAACGCTTCCACCCTCACGCCCGACCCTGTGTACTCCGCGTTCTATGATTCGCATCCGCCCGCCATGGTGCGAATTCAAAAGCTTTTAGACCTGAAACTCCTCGACCAGACACAACAGGATCCTCATGCGTTCAGTCATTCCTAAGGCGCAGCTGCTCACGCGCAAATGTCGGGTCATCGCAGCTGAACCTGCTTATTCGGCCGGTGAAACTTTGGCCCAATTATCGGAAACGCCGGCCTGGAGCCATCAAAACAAAGCGCTTGAGCGTTGCTTCGCCTTTCGCGACTTTTACGACACCATGGCTTTTGTGAATGCCTTGGCGTGGCTAATTCATCGCGAAGACCATCATCCTGATTTGCAGGTGAGCTACAACCGTTGCACAATTCGGTGGAACACCCATTCAGTCGACGGAATTTCCGAAAACGACTTTATTTGTGCAGCCAAAACCGACGCCGTGTTTGGCCTCAGTGGCAACTAGTCCAGCCTTGGTAGTCGCGACCTTTGGGCGCCAGGCCTTGGTGGCCAAAGCGTTCGCATCTACGGAATTAGAACCCAAGGCCCAGTTAGGCCCACAATCAGCGCCTCTTGCAAGAAGCTACGACATCGCGCATCCGCTCCTTGCAGTCACTCGCGGACGCAGGCAGGACGTATTGGTCGGCGACCTGTGCGAGATCAGCCTAAGCTCAGAGAACCAAGCGGTCATCGAGGCCATGCAGCCCCGTCGCAACTTCGTGCGTCGCGCCGACAACTATAAAACCAAAAGCCTCGCAGCCAATCTAGATCTGATCGCCATCGTGGTGAGTGGCTCGCCTCCCTGCTCTGAAGATCTATTATTTCGCATGCTGACCGCCGCTCAGGCCGAGCACCTCCCCTGTTTAATTGTAGTCAACAAATCGGATCTCGAAGCGAGCGCGAAATTTGCCAAGGAACGCTTGGCATGGGCCACACTTCAGAATCAGCCCTTTGTATTGATTAGCGTAAAAAAAGAGCCTGAGCAGGCCCTAAAGGTATTGAGCGAACACTTTAAAGACAAACGAGTTCTGCTGATGGGCGAATCAGGCATGGGCAAGTCGAGCCTACTCAATCTCCTTGTCCCGGAAGCTGCCGCCCAGACCCAGGAAATTTCGCGAGTGCTCAATGCCGGCAAACACACCACCACCTTCGCCCGACTTTATCCCACAGGCCAGGCGCAGCTAGGCCGTTGCGAACTCATTGATACCCCAGGCTTTCAGTTGTTCGGTCTCTCCTATCTTTCAATCACCGAACTCATGCGGGCCGTACCCGAAGTCGAAGCGCGACTAGGCCAATGTCGATTCTCAAATTGCCTGCATCTCGGCGAACCTGCCTGTGCCGTTCGTGCCGCCGCCGAAAGCGGAGCCTTCGACCCCGTTCGATACAAGTTGTTCCGGGAACTCGTCCCAGAAGCACAACGTTAATCCCAGGTAAACCTAAAGCCCGCTATCGAACCCCCAGCCAGGACGCAGCCGTTAGCAACGCAAACAGCCCAACCCAAAGAATCACCGCCCGCCAAACTAAGCCAACCGCACTTCTCAAACTATCGCTGTCTGCAACCAAGCCCTGCCATTCAAAGCCCTGAGCATTCCAAGTCGCTTCCATTTCTGGGTCCGCCAAGGTCACCCCGAGCGCGCCGCCTCCGGTCGCCAACAGCAAAGAACGCTGCTCATTTCCAAGTCCGGCCGATAGCGCACCGCGCCAACAGTAAATAGCATCCTCAAAATTGCCGACGACCGCAAAGCCGGCCGCCGTGAGTCGTACCGGTATCCAGTCCAGCACCCAATAGGCCTTCTGTGCAAATTCACTAAAATACGTCGGCACTGGAGGTGCTGCGTTTTGCTGAATACTCCCTTCAAACGCGGGCAGCATGCCCGTGGCGGTATTTTCGCGAGCAGCCTCCCATCGCCGACTGAGCATCTCTGCAAGACGATAGAGTACCGGGCCGATCACACCTGGCAAAAGGAGATACCAAAGCAGGGGCGCAAATACGTGTCGATGCGAAGCCACTAGAGCATGAGCAATCGTAGCGCGACAAATCGAAGATGGATCGCTATCAAGGCCGCGGTTAAACGTCGAGGTCGCAGACTTGCCCCAAGACCTTGCTTCGATCCACTTTTCCAGAATCAATGCTGCGTCACCGACGCGACCATCGGGGCCCGCCTTCTTCTTCAAGGCATCCTGAATTTCTGTAAAAACATGACTGAACTGACGAAAGCCCACCGTCAAATAAAGTACCGCTACGTGCAAAACAAAGGAGGCTAGGGGATGCACGCTTTCGAGCAACCAATCCAGAGCGGCGAGTCCGGCTAACACGGGCAAAACAACAAGCAACCAACCCAGCATCGCATGTTCTTTTCGACCCGCGTCGGTCCACTGCGGGACGAGCTCCGCCAAGCGGCGCAAGCTTCTATACACCGGATTATTGCCCGAAAGCTCCCGGCCCTGTTCGATCATAAGTGCGAAGATCAGCGCAATGAATCCCATCTTGCTTCGCGAGTCCTGTACTAGAGGCATTGATGACCCCCCCATTATCCATGAAGCGGCTACCCTACTCCGTGAATTAGGCGCTCAGAAAACGATAAAGATTGCGAATCATCGCTGCAGTGGCACCCCAAATGAAGTATTCCGCATCCTCAGGCCCTTCCTCAGTATGGCGAACACTCGCATAGGGCATTGCATAAAACTCGCGAGAACGATTTTCCCACTCGAAGGAGCGGCGTTGATGGAAGCGCGGATTCATCAAAAAAGCGAGCGGAACGGTGAAGGCTTCGGCCACTTCGTGTTCGCTCAAAGACATTGAGAAACCGTCCTGTATTAAAGCTACTACCGGTGTAATCGCGAAACCAGTACCGGTTTCATAAATGGGCATCGTTCCCAACACCTCGATCAGTTTGCGCTCCAGACCGACTTCTTCAAAAGCTTCGCGGAGTGCGGCGTCCACGGGGTCGCGATCTTCGGGGTCCACCTTACCGCCTGGGAAAGCAATCTGACCCGAGTGCTTTTTGAGCCTCTCGGTACGCTGAGTGAGAAGCATCGAGAGCTCCCCATTCGCAGTCTCTACCAAGGGAATGAGCACCGCCGCCGGAGTAAGCAATGCATCAGCGGCGCGCATGCGGTCGCTGACGATTTCGGGTTGCCAGCTAGGTTTACTTTGAAAATGAGCGCGAATAAACTCGGCCCTTAAACGCAAATCGGGGACGGGAGCTAGGCTCTCATCCCCGGTCGACAGCAGCTTAAACTGACGTGGATCGATAATTTATGGGAGGTAAATTATGCTGCAGGTTTAGCTGCAGGTTTAGCTGCAGGTTTAGCCGCGCTTGGCTTCTCACGTTTGGCGCTGAGCTTTTCGCGAATACGCGCCGACTTACCGGAACGATCACGCAGATAATAAAGCTTGGCACGGCGCACAGCACCTTTACGCTTCACTTCGATCGATGCGATCAAAGGTGAATAGGTTTGGAATGTACGCTCAACACCTTCACCAGAAGAGATTTTGCGAACGATAAACGAAGAGTTCAATCCGCGATTACGAATCGCGATAACCACGCCCTCATAGGCCTGGGTACGCTTACGAGTACCTTCAACCACGTTTACACCCACAATGACAGTGTCGCCTGGGGCAAACTCAGGGATGGTCTTGTTGAGTCGAGCGATCTCTTCGTTTTCAAGAATTTGAATTAAATTAGCCATGGGTATTACCTTTCTGGACTCGAAAAAACTTCTCTTGCATCCATGGGACACAAACGAAGAAGAACGGGTTCCATATAGAGCATCATGGCAGCTGCGGTGAACATTTTCTTGAGGGCCAATAAAGGCCCCCGCCGTCAGCCCAGAGGATGCTAAGCCTTCGATTATAACCTTTTATGTGGTTCCTTGTCTAAAATGACGTTCAGGAGACCAATATTTGCGGCCTTCACATCTTCGGGTAGCGACCCTTTAGGCGATTAAATTTATGGTAACGGGTGCCAACCAAGGCGCGACAGGACTTTCTGATCCAGGCGGTCAAGCAAGCCTTTTGCCTCAGCGATCCGAAT
>JANLRI010000342.1:0-4370 GCA_031361565.1 Betaproteobacteria bacterium
CGAGGGGCTCAACGTAGCCCTAAACGAGGCCCTCACTCCTCAAATGGGTCAGTTTGGTGCTCAGCTAAATGCGAGCCTGGGAAATCAGTTGGGGGCTCAATTCGGCACTCAGATTGGTGGACAGATGCAGGCCCTGCGCGAGGAAACGGGTCGCCAGAGCCGCGATCAACGCACCGAGCTTGCGCAAGCCGTCGGAGAAGTGGCGAAGGCGCTGACCCACCAAATGGGTACGATTGCGACCGTTCAAAATAATCAGATCGATACCTTTTCTCAGCAATTGGCGAAGCTGATCGAATCGAACGATCAAAAGCAGGATAGTTTGCGACAAAGTCTGTTGGAGCAGGCGCATCTGAATCGCGCGGCTCTGGATAAGGCCTTGACCGAGATGCGGGCGACCTTGGAAAACAAGATCAAAGATCTGCAAACCGATAACGCCCTCAAGCTTGAGGAAATGCGTAAAACCGTGGACGAGAAGCTGCACGCAACGCTCGAATTGCGGCTGGGTGAGTCTTTCAAACAGGTGTCGGAACGCTTGGAACAAGTGCATCGCGGCCTGGGTGAAATGCAGGCTTTGGCCTCTGATGTGGGCGACCTGAAGCGTGTGTTGACCAATGTCAAGACGCGCGGTACCTGGGGTGAGGTGCAGTTGGAGGCGCTGCTTGAGCAACTCCTGGTGCATGAGCAATACGAGCGCAATGTGGAAGTGGTGAAGGGCACGGGCGAGCGCGTTGAGTTTGCAATTCGCCTTCCCGGCAAGGGCAACCATGAAGACGCACCGGTGTGGTTACCGATCGATGCCAAGTTTCCTCGCGAAGACTACGAGCGCCTGCTCCTCGCTTTTGAAGAGGCCAATGCCGAAGCGGCTGATTTGGCTGGTCGTCAGTTGGAAGTTACCGTGCGTGAAGAAGCCAAGAAGATTCGCACCAAATACATTTCACCTCCGGCCAGTACCGATTTCGCGATTTTGTTTTTGCCGGTGGAAGGCTTGTATGCCGAAATTGTGCGTCGGCCCGGACTGGTCGATTCTTTACAAAGAGAGTACCGAATTGTGGTGGCGGGGCCGACCACCTTAGCGGCGATTTTATCTAGCCTTCAGATGGGTTTCCGTACTCTGGCCGTTGAGAAACGCTCGAGTGAAGTTTGGCAATTGCTTGGTGCTGTGAAGACCGAATTCGGCAAGTTCGGGGATATTTTGGCAAAAACCAAGGACCAGTTAGAGAAAGCTGCAAATACTATTGGGACCGCCGAGGTCCGCACGCGTGCAATTAGCCGCAAGCTCAAAGAAGTCGAGGAGCTGCCAGGCACTGAAAGTCGGAAACTGTTGCCTGAAATGAACGAACCCGAGGAAGGTTAAGCCCGGCTTTGACGAAAACGGTCTTGCGCGATTCGTTTTTTGGAAGAGCTTCTCTAAATTCAAGCGCTTTTTTTACAGGCGAAAAGAACGTTTCACATTATGAAATTTTCTATCCGCATTGCCGCATTTTAATTTTTCAATGTGGGAAATTAATTTTCGCAATGTGGAATTTATAGGTAAGATATTGAATTATATAGAGTTTTATTGGTCTATAAATGTGATGAATTTTTGCTGCTCTGCCGCATAACTGCCTAAAATGGAGCTATCAAATTTCCCCGGAAGCCAGTTTCCATTTTCATTGAATCTTAAGGAGTTGCAGATGTCATCACGCGAGCTAGAAGCCCAGAAGTTGAAGAAAGAATGGTCGGAGAGCCCACGTTGGGCCGGTATCAAGCGTAGTTATAGCGCCGAAGATGTGGTGCGTCTGCGTGGTTCCATTCATGTTGAGCATACGCTCGCTAAACGTGGTGCTGAAAAGCTGTGGCGCCTGGTCAATGATGAGCCCTACGTCAACACGCTCGGTGCCCTGACGGGCAATCAAGCGATGCAACAGGTGAAGGCTGGTTTGAAAGCAATTTACCTGTCCGGTTGGCAAGTCGCGGGTGACGCGAACCTTGCAGGCGAAATGTATCCAGACCAGTCTTTATACCCCGCGAATTCCGTGCCTTTGGTGGTCAAGCGGATTAACAATGCATTGACTCGTTGCGATCAAATTCAATGGATGGAAGGCAAGAACCCAAACGATGCCGATTACATTGATTATTTCGCGCCTATCGTGGCCGATGCTGAGGCTGGTTTTGGTGGCGTGTTGAACGCTTTCGAGCTGATGAAGTCGATGATCGAGAACGGTGCTTCGGGTGTTCACTTTGAAGATCAGTTGGCTTCGGTAAAAAAATGCGGTCACATGGGTGGCAAGGTTTTGGTGCCCTCCAAGGAGCAGGTTGCGAAGTTGACCGCCGCTCGACTGGCGGCAGACGTGATGGGTACACCTACTGTATTGCTGGCTCGTACGGATGCAGAAGCCGCCGACTTGATTACCTCAGACGTTGATGACAACGACAAGCCTTTCCTGACCGGTGAACGCACTGTGGAAGGTTTCTACCGTACTCGTCCTGGTCTGGATCAAGCCGTATCGCGTGGTCTTGCTTACGCCCCTTATGTCGACATGATTTGGTGTGAAACTGGCAAACCAGACTTGGCGTTTGCTCGTCAATTCGCGGACGCAATTCATAAGCAATTCCCTGGCAAAATGTTGGCCTATAACTGTTCGCCTTCTTTCAATTGGAAGAAGAATTTGGACGAGGCGACAATCGCCAAGTTCCAGCGTGAGTTGGGTGCGATGGGGTATAAGTTCCAGTTTATTACGCTCGCTGGTTTCCATAGCTTGAACTACTCGATGTTTAATCTTGCATACGGTTACGCACGCAACAACATGAGTGCTTTCGTTGAATTGCAAGAGGCTGAATTCGCTGCTGCGGATCGTGGCTTTACCGCTGTGAAACATCAGCGCGAAGTCGGTACTGGCTATTTTGATGCAGTGACCACTACAGTTGAGCGCGAAGCTTCGACCTCGGCCTTAAAAGGATCGACTGAAGACGAACAGTTCTTTGATGATCATGGTCATAAGGTCGCGAAAAAGGCTGCCTAATCGGCCTGCTTTGATAATGAATTGACTTTTAAGTGGAGGGCGCCGGAATCAGTATGAACTGAGAAGATCGCTCCCCAAAAAAAGACGAAGAGACTGCTTGGGGCAACCTAGGCGGTCTTTTTTTTCGCGCAATGCAAGCGGCTCTTAAGCCATTCGGTCTAGGTATTCCACCTGAGGGTGAATAGGCCGTTAGCCGCATTGAGCTTTGTGCTCTAGGGGCGTAACTTGGCAAGACTTTCAACTGCCAAGGAGGCTCTTATGTTTTGTTCAAGTTTACCGCTCGATCAGACGGCGATTCGCGCCGCAAGTTCTGCTCACCCCCTACCTGCGTCACGCCGTCAGCGCGGCCAAGGTATGACGGAGTACATCGTCATTGTTGCCCTAATCGCTGTCGCAGCGATTGGGGTTTACCGGTTTTTCGGGCAGACGATTCGCCATCAAACGGCGGGCCTGGCACTGGAGGTCGCGGGCACCGATGCCTCTGCCCAAATTACAGCGGCGGGTACTTCATCTACATCGGCCGGCACTCAGGCGAACGCCAACAAGTCGCTGTCGTCCTACAACGCTAACTAGCCATAGCGAATGTCTCGTTAAACCTAGCGCTCTCGCCACAACCCGATGAAACCTACGCTCAAGTCATTGGTCATCTCAAGCCGACATTCCCAGGCTGGGCAGGCCCTTGTCTTGGGCCTTTTCATGATCCTGGCGGGCTTGCTTGGGCTTTATTTTATGTTTAATACCGGGCAGGTAGTTGCCACCAAATCTCGCCTGGTCACTGCTACCGATGCGGCCGCCTACAGTGCCGCAATTTGGCGTGCACGTGCGTTGAATTTTGCGGCGTATACAAACCGTGCGATCGTTGCGCAAGAGGTTGCGGTTGCGCAGGCCGTCACGCTGGTGTCGTATGCCAAGTTCATAGAAACTTTTACCACGAGCGCGGCGGTTATTGGTTCCGGTATACCTGGTATTGGGCAAGCGCTTGCGGCCTGGGCGACGACGGCCACTCCCGCGCGTATGGCGGCGGAAACTGCCGCCTCGGCCGAGATTATGCTCAGAGCTGACGATACTGTTGGGTACAAATCCTTGCTTGAAAAGAGTCAGGCCTTGGTGCTGATGGCGGCAAACACAATTTCTATGAGTGCAACGGCCAACGAAGTCGTAAAGGCCAACGATAGTAATTTCTTCGCGCACGCCATTTTAGGCGTGGACGCCTTCGACATGGGTTTTCTCAAACGCTACAGTAGCGACGACGAAAGGCAGCGACTGAAGGGCGTGGTGATGGACTCCATTGACCCGTTTGTGAAGGGGCGGGACGGCACGTTCTGGCCGGTACCCTCTGTGCTTGGCGCTTGTTTTGGCGTGCCGTGG
>JANLRI010000382.1:0-7854 GCA_031361565.1 Betaproteobacteria bacterium
AGCTACATAAGTAGACGGACAAGCACAGCGTCAGCCAGCGCACAGATTGTTTGAGCATACAAAACATACTGAGCAAATAGAGCAATTAAACTGCTCTCTCAAAAAAAGCGGCCCTCAAAATAAGGGCCGAAAGGGAGGAGACAACCAAAAATAATTTCATTGCTTCGTAAGTTGAGGGACCTTTAGGCGTTCTTCCCGCGCAATAAATGAACCACAAACGAAATCACCGCAATGACAAGAAACACATAGAACAAGGTCTGAGCAATACTCGCTGCACCGGCCGCTATGCCCCCGAAACCGAACACAGCCGCAACAAGTGCGATTACAAAAAAAACTACAGCGTAATAAAGCATTTCTGGCTCCTTTAAAAAATTGAACTGCTCGTGAGACTCTGGGAACTCAAACGTGGTTCCCTCGGACTAGGCTGTCGACGCTCGATGACCTCGGTGTTCACCGGTACAAATGCTCGGACGGTTGTACCCGCACCCGCTCTCGACGAAATCTCAAATCGGCCACCGACTGAGGTGACGCGATGACTCATCCCTGCAATGCCGTGAATGGACCGCTTAGAATAATAGGGTTCAAAGCCGACTCCATCGTCCTGGATGACGATCTGTAGATCGGTGGAATCACTTCTTACAATAACCATTACTCTGCTGGCGTGTGCGTGGCGGACTATGTTGGTTAGCGACTCCTGCACAATTCGAAAGGCAATGAGACTGAGGTGGGCATCTAAACTGGGAATATCTAAACGCGTATCGACTTCTATATTCGTCTTTCTGGAAAAGTCGGCAAGGTAGTTTTCAAGAGTGCTTCTCAGACCGAGGTGGGATAGCGTTGAGGGGCGAAGATCTTCAACGATTTTTGTCTTCAAGGCCAGACCACAATTAAGGGTTTGAACCAAATCATCTAGGCAAGCCGCTACGCCCGGAGATAGCGGCGATAATTGCGCACTAATGCGGGCGACATCTAGCTTTGCCATTGTTAGTATTGCGCCAAGTTCGTCGTGCAGCTCCTGCGACAGAGCCAGGCGCTCAGACTCAAGAGAACTTTGCAAAAAGCAAGCTAATTCAGAAAGCGACGAGGTACGTTCACTTACCCGCAACTCGATTAAGCTTTGGGCCTTGCCCATGAGAGACCAAATAAACCACACGGCCAAAAGAGTAGTGACTAGATAAGCAATATCTCTTATATCGATGGCTCGCTCAAGCCCGATCTCACTCAAGGCAAGCCCCAACGTGACTACACTGATCAACAGCGCAAAAACCACCTCACTGGCAAGCCATTTGATTGGAAGAAATGAACCCATGTTTCTCAATCCTCCTTAGTGAATCAACTCGTGTTTAATCGCGTAATAGGTCAGGTCGCTATTCGAGGCCAGTGAAAGCTTTTCCATGGTTCTGGTTCGGTAGGTACTCACGCTCTTGACGCTTAATGACAATATTTCCGCGATTTTTCCAACAGTCTCACCTTTGGAAAGCCTTAAGAAAACCTGCAGTTCACGCTCCGACAACTGAGCGTGCAACGGACCATCAGTGGCTTTTTTATTGAACTGCTGAGCGAGCAGATCTCCAACTTTACTAGTCACAAATCGCCGACCCGCAGACACCGACCGAATCGCGCTAATAATGTCGGTTGGATCACACTGCTTACTTAGATAGGCCATGGCTCCGCTGCGTAGAAGCGCTAGCGCGTATTGTTCTTCCGAAAAGCCACTGAGAATAATGATCTTTAGGGCCGGATCCTTCGCCAAAAGGTAGGGCATGAGCTCTATCCCGCTTTGTCCCGGCAAATTGATATCGAGAAGAAGTACTTCGGGGTGAAGCGAGCGAACTATTTCCAGGGCGTTCAAACCATTGGCGCCCTCACCAACCACGCGAAGATCGCTTTGCTCCTCGAGAAAATCGATCATGCCACGACGCAAAAGTGCGTGATCATCCACTACACCAATTCGGATCAAAGCGTTGCTCCTAAAAGTGAAGTTTGGAATTCTTGACAGCGCGCCTTACTCATTTTTGCTACTTCTTCGGCTGCAATTCAGATTGAGGAATTTTCGTGCTTGGAGGGGAAACGGCCGTGCCCGGAGGGCTATGCGCACCCGAGGCCTCAGTGGGACGGTTGGCTATGGGAGTACCAGCGTCGGCCGCGTAGGGGCCTGGGTCCGCGCACGGCCCGGTGTCCAAGCCCGGGGGTACCGGTTTACCCTGGGAGCGCAGGCTTTCCTGATATTTCTTTACGACTCGATCTTGAGCCTGGCAACTCGCGAACGCGTCTTGCTTCGAGATCCATGTCTGGCGTGATGCATTTCGAAGTGTCAGATCCTTTTCTGCTTCACTAGGCGGCGGAAGTTTTGCTACCGCAATACCGGACATAGCCACCAACATTAAGACCACAAGCAGTTTCATATTATCTCTCGGCCGGCGAGAGGTCATTCAGCGTGTCGTGCTCACCAGTGCCAATAGGTTTGCTGGCTATAACGGAGGCGGCCATTGCGAACATTCGAACCATCTTGCTATGCGGACCATCCCAATACTCCGCGCTCCCAGGAACGATTTTTAAAAGCGCCAAATTTGCCGAGTCTTTACCATTTGGGAACCAAGGCTTCGCCGCCACCGTCCAGAGCCGCTCGATGGCCTCGCGGTCCCTATGAACTTCGCCACGTCCGCAAATTGAGATATAGCTTGCGTCGTCAGTATTGCAAAAACTCAAATTCACGGCATTCAGCTGACGCACCTTCGCTGAATGAAGGTCCGTGAAGAACCAAATCGCACCATCCGAGTCCATCTCCAGCGGAGCCATCGGTCTGCTAATGAGCGCGGATTCTTCATCAATAACGGTCATCATCGCGACACGCATCGGTTTAATGAGGTTTCCGAGTTGCGTGAGTTGAGGACTAGTTTGCGTTGCGATATTCATATTGGATCCTGAATTTTGAGGGGTCGAGACTTTTGGTCAACTAAATCATTTAGCGATCAAGAAATATTTTGATCTTGAATTTTTTCGTCGAGGCGGTCCGGATTTTCTCCGTTCTCAAGACTAGGAGGAATGAGCTCCAAACGCATTCCGCACTTAGGACATACGGTCGGATCATTCTTTCGCACCTCTGGGTGCATGGGGCAGACGAAAATGTCTTGAGATTTCATCGTTTGATTTCTTAATGTTCCTGATGTCTTAAAAACTTGCACGGCAAAATGCAAGCAGGCAAGTTCAAAGAAGCGCGAAGATTGAAACTGATCTCTAAATATTGCTGTCATGGGCTTTCTCGCTGCTTTTGAGCATTATCAAAGTTCGAGACTCTTGAGTCCGTGCGGCACCGAACAATTCAGTCAATCGCTGATAATTAGGCAGGATCATTGATCCCCGAAACGCGAATCAGTTTCTTGTTGATGAATTCATGGATACCCAGGCTTGACAACTCGCGACCATAGCCCGAGTTCTTGATCCCACCAAAAGGTAAATCGGCAGCGGTCCACGTCGGGTGATTGACAAACACCATCCCGGTATCGATGCGCCCTGCAATTTTTCGACCTCGAACTTCGTCCTTCGTGAAGACTGAGCCTCCAAGACCGAATGCCGACTGATTAGCAAGATCAACGGCTTCTTGTTCGTTGTGAACTCGAAAAAACAGCGCAACCGGTCCGAAAAACTCCTCCGAAAACGCTGGATTGTCCTTTTTAATATCGGTGAGTATGGTGGCTTGCATGAACGCGCCCGAGCGATTTACGCGCGCGCCTCCCATGATCAACTTAGCCCCTGACGCGACCGCGCGTTGAACCTGATCCAACAGCTTTAACAGAGCGCCCTCTGAGGAGAGTGGACCTAGTGTTGTGGTCTGATCCATGGGATCCCCAGGCTTTAGCGTGCTCAAAGCTTCTTGAAAGCGCTCCAGAAACTGATCGAAGATTGAATCAACAATGATGAAACGCTTGGCGGCAATGCAACACTGACCTGTGTTGTTCATCTTTGCCCATAACGCCCATTTCAAGGTCTTTTCTAAATCCGCATCTTCGAGCACAATGAAGGCGTCGCTACCGCCAAGCTCCATCGTTGATTTCTTCATGTTTCTTCCGGCTCGCTCGGCAACGCTCTTGCCCGCTTCGACGCTCCCTGTCAGTGCCACTCCTCTAATTCTGGGATCGTCGATCACTTGATTGACTTGATCATAAGAAATAAACAGGTTCGTATACGCACCCGGAGGTGCACCAGCGTCCAGCCATAATTTTTCAAACGCCAGGGCGCACTGTGGAACCGATGCTGAATGCTTTACCATAACCACATTTCCTGCCATCAAATTAGGCGCGGCAAATCGGGACAGTTGATAGTAGGGGAAGTTCCAGGGTTGTACCCCGAAGAGCACCCCTATCGGCTCGCTGACGATCTCGGCCGTTCCCAGGCTGGGAGCGAGAGTTTGAGTCGCCAGAAACTCCTCCGCATTATCTGCGTAATAATCGATGATGTCCGCGCTCAGCGCCACCTCGCCGCGAGCCTCTTGGATGAGCTTACCCATCTCGAGGGTCATCGGGCGCGCGAACTCGTCTACTCGTGCCCGCATCAGAGCGGCCGCCTTATTGGCTATCGCGGCTCGGTGAGAAAACTTTGTATCTCGCCAAGTGGCGAAGCAGAGTTGAGCAACATTTAATGCCGCCTCAAGCTGTGTGGCGGACGCCTCGTCAAATGATTTTACGAGGCTTCCATCATACGGATTTACGCTTTGATAGGCCATTTTTATCGTTCTTTCACGAAGGGCTACACTGGTTCAAGAAGTTCGCTTTGGCGAACGTGGCGAAGATGGATCTTCCCCCTTGGACTTAGATAGTCCGACACGCTCGGCTTGTTTTAGTTGTTCGGCCTCGCTCTCGGTTTGAGGTACTGACTTCTGGATGGCCTCAGGCACTTTCCCTGATTTCACAAACCTTTCGGTGGAATCACGATAATGGCGATCAGCCTCGATATCGCCTTCGCCCTGAACTTTGTCGGGTTTTGATGAATTTTTCATAACACTTCCTTTTTGAAAAAAAATGGGAACCGGCATGAAAGTCTCCCCGATCAAAGCGCTTATGTATGTGCGTAGGAGTACAGAGCACCCGAGAAAACACAGTGCTCCACGCCCCAAGACTCAGGGTTTGGCGTGATCCGACAGGGTCAAGGCCTCGTCAACCGCAGAGAGAAAATCTTCTGCATTGATGGGCTTAGCAACAAAGCGCAAAAAACCCGCCGAAATGCCCTGTTCAATTTCTTGAGGCTTAGCATTGCTGCTCAATGCGATGACGGGGATATGAGTTGTTAGCGGGTTCTCGCGAAGTCTTTTCAAGCTCTCGATCCCGCTCTTTCCAGGAAGGTTGACATCCATCAAGATGACCTGAGGTTGGTGCGCCTGTGCAAGTTCATGACCAAGCGCATGATGGCTTGCGCTGAGCAAGCGATGGTTCGGACGGCGCTCGACCAACTCTTGTACGAGTTCGATATTGAGAGGATTATCGTCAATGTGCAGTAGTGAGTACGTCTTCTCACGCTCGGTGACTTGTCCACTGCTCTCGGTCTCCACGGTTGGGTTGACTGTCGGAACTGGTTTTGAGGTAGCACCCTCCGGCTCGGGTAATTCAATCCAGAACGAACAGCCCTCACCTACGGTGCTCTCTACTCCGATCATTCCATGCATGAGTTCTGTCAGACGCTTACACATTGCCAGACCAATACCGGTGCCAGCGACGCTTTCTGCCGTTTTGTTGAGGCGTTGGAAGGGCATAAAAAGTAGCTCGATCTCGCTCGCCGAAAGTCCCGGACCGGCATCAATGATCGCGAGGTGGGTATAGCCCATCCTTTTTTGTCCACAGGTGACCCTGACCACGGAGCCCCTCTGGCTATACTTAATCGCATTGGAGAGCAAATTGATTAAAATTTGCTTGACTCTGGTTTGATCGGCAAAAGCGAAGCACTGACGATCAACGTTTTCGTAGTTGATGACGATCAGTCGCTGTTTCGCGAGAGGCTTCATCAACTCTTCGCATTCTTGAAGCACCTCGGCCATATTGACTTCTTCAAAAAAGGTAGGCGCTACGCCGGACTCTATTACCGCCAGATCCAAGGTTTCATTAATCAGTCCAAGCAAATACCAGCCAGCCTTAACAATGTGGTCCAGACTTTGCGTCTGTTTTGGTGAAGGTCGGGGATCGCCAGCTTGCATGAGCTGGGCGAAACCAAGAATCGAATTGAGCGGCGTTCGCAACTCATGGCTCATGTTGGTTAAAAACTCTGATTTTGCCTGACTTGCACTCTCGGCAATGGATATCGCGTCGTTTAGCTTTGTTTCGGCTGATTTTCGAGTTGAAATATCTTTAAACAGGATCGCGATTTGATCATTCTCGGCGCTATCAAGCCGAAACGCATAGATCTCATACCAGCGATCTAAGGCCTTCGAAAAACTTTCCAACTGGATCGGTTCTCCGGTCCGACCGACCGTTCCATACAGATCAAACCAATGTTCCTCAATACCCGGAACAAGTTGACGGATTGTCTGGAGCTCCGCATTTTGTAGGCCTGTTTGTCTGGAGAAAGCTTGGTTCACCTCAAGAAACCGATAATCAGAAACCCTTTTTTCGGAGTTAAAGATTAGCTTTACAATGCAAAACCCTTCATCAATAGAATTGAACAGGGAACGGTAGCGTTTTTCCGATTTTTCGAGCCGTTCGATTGCCGTTTTTCGTTGGTTGACGTCCAGTACGGCCAACAACGCTCGCGCCGGCCGATCATTTTTCGGCGGGTGGTTCGTAAATTCAATTTGGGTCCGAACGCTTACCCAGGCAATTGACCCGTCACGCTTGATGATGCGATGCTCCAGAGACAGGTAGCCTTCTCCACCCGCGACCAGAGAATCGGCAATGTTTTTCTCTAGGAACGAACGATCATCGGGATGAAACACCGCATGTAAGTCCTTTCTCGGAAATACGGTTTTCGCCGGAAGATCAAAAATCTTAGCCGCAATGTCGTTTAGGGTGACCGTATCCGTCTGAAAATCAACTTCTCCTTGCCCCAAGCCCGCCAGCGCTGCACCTAAGTTGAGCTTCGATTCACTTGCACTCAGTTGTCGTCTAGCGAGCTTACGTTCAGTCATTAAAGCAAAGCGGTCAACCGCGTTTTCTACTGCACGGGTCAAGGTCTCAGGACTGCTCCAATTCGTTCCAATAAAGTCCTGGGCTCCGGCACGTAAGATACTTTTACTATCAGGTTTTTTGTCTTCAGTGATCACCACGACAGGTGAAACGTTTAGAGCAGGGTCGAGCTCTAATTGCATCAACCATTTTAAGGCGTCCATATCGGGAAGCGAAAAACTGAGCAAGACACAATCGTAGTGATTCGGGCTCTTGCTACGGATCGCAGCGAGCCCCTCGCTACCTAGCGTCACTTCAGTAAAGTTGTACTGGCGGTCGGATCCAAGAAGGAGCATCTGCCGCGTTTCGCGACGTTTGTCTGGATTGGCGTTAATGATCAAAATATCCCAGGGGATTTCAATCATTTTTTGAGGCCCTTGCTCAGGTATCGGCCCGCGACACGATGCCTCGAGACGCGAACGACCGGTGCAGCGTTGAAGTGGCCCCCAGGAGGAGTGAGGCCCCTCTTTGCAATAAAGACTCCGTTAAGGCCCGGAACCCTAGGACACCCACCGTTTTTCAAGGCCACGCTTCTTTGAGTCTCTTTAAGTGCATTTTAGTGTGGCGATCCACACTAGGATAGTTAAATTTAACCATCATCTCTGAGCCACGTCGGGCAGTATGTGCGGTAGCGTACATACAAAATCTACTAAAAAAACAGGAATACCGCATAGCAAAAATTCTAGTTATAAGCGATGATTGGTTT
>JANLRI010000385.1:0-1429 GCA_031361565.1 Betaproteobacteria bacterium
GGTCCGATGTATCCATAAGTACTAGGTTATCAAGTTTTGATAGCCGTTCGGCGAAATCTTGCTGAGTAAGAATCGTATTGACGGCTCGATTCAATCGAAGAATCAACTCAGGTGCTAATTTGCCCGGCCCGAATACACCAAAGCTTAAGGTCAGATTTGCTCCCGCAACTCCTAGGAGGCCGGGCGACAAGCGCTCTGCAAAAAAACGGACTCCTGCTGAGCCCAGGCTAAGCTTTGGGGCATCATAGATCGCTGTTACGACATCAGCGCTCCGCCTCGAAACTTGTCGCCTCAACGTCATGATATCCGTTTCACCATCCCCTTGCTAAAAGAACTCACGCTCAAATTCAACCAGGCTTCGGGTCCAACTCGCGCCATCATTTGGACGCTTGTAGGCGGCCTGTCGTTCTCCGTGATGAATATGCTCTTACGCAAACTTTCCCAGCAAATGAATCCTTTTGAGGCCCAGTTTTTGCGCCACCTCTTTGGGCTAGGCGTCCTGCTGCCGTTTATCTTGCGAAGCGGCTTGTCAAGCTTTCGGCCTAGTAGTGTCAGCGGTCAAATCACCCGCGGCATGGTACATACCTTGGCCATCAGCTTATGGTTTTTTGCCCTTCCCCATTTAGCCTTGGCAGACACCACCGCGATCAGCTTCACTGGCCCCATTTTCACGATGATAGGAGCGGCCTACCTGCTGGGCGAAGCCATGCGACGTGACCGCTGGATTGCCGCCATCATCGGGTTCATAGGCGTGTTGATTGTGGTCGGCCCACGCTGGGCGGGAAATGGAGGCTGGTATTACCTCGTAATGCTCGCCTCTGCGCCAGTTTTTTCCTTATCCGCTTTACTCAACAAAATTTTGACCCGCAAGGACAGCCCGCAAGTCATCGTCGCTTGGCAAACCTTGATTGTCTCTACCCTCACTTTACCCATGGCCATCGCCTACTGGGTCTGGCCAACCCCGATTCAATGGCTTACTTTCGCCTTTACCGGCCTGTTTGGGAGCATTAGCCACCTATGCATCACGCACGCACTGAAAGCGGCAGATATGTCGGTCAGCCAGTCAGTGAAATTTCTCGATCTGGTCTGGGCGACGATGTGGGGGTTCCTTGTATTTGGGGATCTGCCTAGCGAATACACCTTGCTTGGTGGGCTGGTGATCGTGGGCGCCACCCTCTGGATTAGCCGACGAGAGGCTAAACGCGAGCGCCAGGAAAAAAACAGGGCCAGTACCGCCACCAAACCCTCTGGTAGCTGATCGGCGACTCGCCCGGGGAGCCTCCACTCCACGAATAAAACCAATAAAAAACCCGCAAGGTCAAAGCGACATGCGGGTTTTAAGAGATGCGGGTTTCACAGGGCATGGCCTCATGAAACTAGTATTTGGTGCCCCCGACAAGAATCGAACTCGTGACCTTCGGTTTACAAA
>JANLRI010000420.1:0-3213 GCA_031361565.1 Betaproteobacteria bacterium
CAGCGATGTTCAAAGCAAAGGCGGTATTGCCCATCGAGGGTCGGCCGGCCACAAACACCAAATCACCCGGCTGTAAACCCGCCGTCATCTTATCGAGATCTATGAAACCTGTGGCCACACCGGTCACGTCTTCGGCGCCGCCCTGCTCATAGAGTTCCCCCACTCTTTGCACAACCTTAGCGATCACATCGCCGAGAGGCAAGAAGCCCGCTTGCCCGCGTGAACGCGCCTCGGAGATCGCCAACATCTTGGATTCAGCTTCGTCCAGGATTTCGCGAGTATCGCGGCCCTGCGGACTGAAGGCTGCACCGGAGATCTCGTCGGCCGTAGTAATTAAGCGCCGCAAAATGGAGCGATCACGGACTAGCTCCGCATAGCGCCTAATGTTGGCTCCAGAAGGGGTCTCAATCGCCAAGGAGTTGAGGTAGCCAATGCCACCCGCAACGTCGGCCTCCTGCCCGGCCGACTTCACCGCCTCGAACACCGTCACCACATCGGCGGGCTGATTTTTTTCGATCAGGCGCAAGATTTGCGCAAAAATTACCCGATGTTCATAACGATAGAAGTCTTCCTCCTTAATCACATCCGCAACCCGGTCAAACGCCTGGTTGTCGATTAACAAACCGCCCAGGACCGATTGCTCCGCCTCCGCCGAATGCGGCGGCACCTTAAGGGCGGCGAGCTCGGGGTCTGCAAAGCGTTGGATGGGGAAGGTCGCGGACACGGGGGATCAATCTCGCTAAAGGCTCACAGTTAAGGCTCACAGCTTGGTTCCAGTGAGCTCTCGAAAATTTAAAGCAACTTGCTAGTGTGGCGTTCCACACTAGGATAGCGCAATCCGCAAGCGCGTCAGTGAAGACGCGCCCGGCTCGTAAAACATTCATCGTACAGAAGATGCAAAAACGCGCCAGGGTCGGCGCGTTTTTGTAGGTGTTCCCGCCTTCTGGAGGCAGAACAATCCGTTTAGCTTAAACCGCTTCACCGACCACGTTGACCGTGATTTCGCACACCACATCGGTATGCAAGGCCACTTCAACTTTATGTTCGCCGACCGTTTTAAGCGGACCATTAGGCATACGAACTTGAGCCTTCTCAACCGAGAAGCCTTGCTTTTTCAAGCCTTCAGCCACATCGTAGTTGGTGATCGAACCGAACAGGCGGCCATCAACACCCGCTTTTTCGGTCACCGAGAGCGCGAGGCCGGTTAGCTTTTCACCAGCAGCTTGGGCTACAGCTAACTTGTCAGCCGCGGCTTTCTCAAGCTCGGCGCGTCGGGTAGCAAACTCATCAATCGTTTTTTTGGTGGCGCGCTTGGCGATACCTTTAGGGATTAAGAAGTTACGAGCATAGCCATCCTTTACGCGGACAACATCACCCAACTGGCCAAGATTGACCACTTTATCCATCAAAATAATTTGCATCTTGAATTCTCCGTGGGGGCCGTGGCTTAGTGGTTGTCAGTGAATGGCAACAGGGCCAGGAAACGGGCACGCTTGATCGCCACCGTCAGTTGACACTGATACTTAGCAGTAGTACCGGTCAAGCGGGCTGGAGTGATCTTGCCATTTTCAGTGATGAAGTCTTTTAGAACCTCAACATCTTTATAGTCGATGTACTCAACTTTTTCTGCCGTAAAGCGGCAGAACTTCTTGCGTTTAAACAAGGCCACCTGTGTGGGGCGCTTACCTTTGTTGCGGTCTTTATCACCGCGACGTTGAAATGGTGCCATTAGAAACTCCTAATTCGTATTTTGTTCATAAGATCTTGTTCACGCGATCTGGCTAAAGTTGGGTCTGTTCAACCAGACCTTGCACATGCACGATCAAAGACATTGAACCGCGTTTCGCACTCGCCAAAAAACCCTTCACCTTGATTTCACGCCCCAAGCTCAGCTTACTGGCTTGAAGTGCTAGAGGACCTGCAAAGCGACATCGAAAGCTTTGCTCGATTTTGCGTTTCATCCCTGCTTCGATCTGCTCGGACTGATGCTCAATTTCAGCATTCAGAAGGGCTACGCCGGCCGGGGTGTATCGCACTGTATCGATCTGGGAAAGAACCCCAGTGACCTCTACAAAATTACTGGACAAAATGGGTTGAGTGAATTGCAGTCAAAAAACTGTTTTACAAAAGATCAATATGCGGGCGCATCCGAGGTGGATTTGCGAGCCTCTTCTCTTTGCACTTGCTTCAACATCGGTGATTGACCGGTTTCAGCTTTCTTCATCACGACCGTGAGTTGACGAAGAATCGCATCGTTGAAACGGAAACCATGCTCAAGCTCAGCGAGCACGGCAGGAGTTGTTTCAATGTTGAGCAGGATGTAATGAGCCTTGGCTACTTTTTGAATCGGGTAAGTCAGCTGGCGACGGCCCCAATCCTCGTAGCGGTGGATCTTGCCTTGTGCTGCTTCAATGGTGGCTTTATACCGCTCAACCATGGCAGGCACTTGCTCGCTCTGGTCTGGGTGAATGACCAGAACAATTTCGTAATGACGCATTTTTTCTCCAATTTATTTAAGTCCTCATGGACAAACCCAAAAAGCAAAAAGCAAAAAGCCAGCCTGGCCGCTTGGCGCTTCTTCGAAAGAAACGCCTTACAGACAAAACCAACCTCAAACCGGGGGCGAAGGCCGAAAATTCGCGCGTCTAAAGCGAATAGTGGCGAGGAACCGCGGATTATAACAGTAGTTCAAGGACTTAGGGAAGATCCCCGCCCGCCAAAAGCTGGGCCGACAGAGTGCGCTCGCGTTCATCAATTAGGGAAATGAACTCCTTTGCTCCGCGCATGCTTTGAAAGGCTTTAAATCCGCGGGTCAAAAAATCGTGCATGGCAGGTACTCCGGCCAATCGTGCCGGCCCACCCATACCGACCAGGAGGCTTCCTAAAAAAGGGCTTTTGACCAATTTATCGAGCGTTTGCCCGATTTTAGGCACCAAACCGAGCTGACGTTGCCTTAGATCCGCGCCATTGGCGCCGCCCTCGAACCCCAATTCGCTTAGGCCGCCGATGGCGCGGTAGGCCGCACCGTAGCGAGCGTTGGACCATTCAGAGCCAAGTTCCAACAAACCCTGAGCCGCCATCTTTTGATCTAGATACTCGCTCAGTGCATCTAGCTCAATCGCATCAGCTATTGTTGTCAAAGCCTGGTCCGGCAAAAACTTGGTTAAAGTGGGGATCACCCGGCCAAGCTCAGCATCGCGCTGCGACCGAACC
>JANLRI010000452.1:0-9920 GCA_031361565.1 Betaproteobacteria bacterium
CCCCACTGCTGCCTCCCGTAGGAGTCTGGACCGTGTCTCAGTTCCAGTGTGCCTGGTCGTCCTCTCAGACCAGGTACAGATCGTCGCCTTGGTGAGCTTTTACCTCACCAACAAGCTAATCTGACATCGGCTGCTCCAATAGTGAGAGGTCTTGCGATCCCCCCCTTTCCTCCGTAGAGCGTATGCGGTATTAGCAACTCTTTCGAGTAGTTATCCCCCGCTACTGGGTACATTCCGATGTATTACTCACCCGTTCGCCACTCGCCACCAGGGTTGCCCCCGTGCTGCCGTTCGACTTGCATGTGTAAGGCATGCCGCCAGCGTTCAATCTGAGCCAGGATCAAACTCTTGAGTTTGATACTAGTTTGCTTCAATTAAGAAGCTTCTCATTCAGAATTAACGTCTGACGTTGATTAGCCACTTTCGTGACAAATCGCCATCATTCATAAAATTTACTGTATGAGCATTTGCATAATTTGCTTACGATGACTTGACTGAAGCGACCAGGGCTTACGCCTTGTTCATCTTTAGTTAAGCATCTGGCGCATTTATTCAAACGCCCACACTTATCGACTGTTACTTGTTAAAGAGCAGGCTTCTTTTCTATTTCATTTTAGAGATTCAGCTTGTAGACTTGGTTTTTTTAAGACCTTGTCTTTTTTGCCGTTTCGCTAAAACTTGTTAGTCAGAAGCAGAGAAAGAGATTATGTCAGTTGTTTTGAGGGTCGTCAAATCGGATGAGTCAGGATAGTCCTTTAGGGGCTTCTTTTGCCTATTTATTTTGCGGTATTGCAATATAAATAGGCGAGTATGTTAATGGTCACTTTCGATTTATACCAATTAAAACCGTTATTTATTGAGAAACTTTGCTTTTCTTTTCTCAACAAACGCGTTCATACCCTCTTTTTGGTCGTCTGTCGCGAATAGAGAGTGAAAAACCCGTCGCTCAAATAGAACGCCTTCGCTTAAAGTGCTCTCAAAGGCACGATTTATCGATTCTTTGGCCATCATGACAGCCGGAAGTGACAGTTCGCAGATCAAATGAGCGGCCGAAATGGCTTCTTCAAGGGTTTTTTCGGTGGCAACCACCCTTGAGACCAGTCCAGCACGTTCTGCTTCGGCTGCATCCATCATTCTTCCGGTCAAACACAGGTCCATGGCCTTGGCTTTGGAGATCGCCCGAGGCAATCTTTGGGTGCCACCGGCGCCGGGAATGATGCCCAGCTTGATCTCGGGCTGACCAAAACGAGCGTTTTCGCCTGCAATAATGAAGTCGCACATCATCGCGAGCTCACAACCGCCTCCTAGGGCGAAGCCGGTCACCGCGGCGATGACTGGTTTACGAATACGCCGAATCGTCTCCCAGTTGCGAGTGATGTAGTCGCTCTTATAGACATCCATATAGGACCAACTAGCCATGGCCCCAATGTCCGCACCGGCAGCAAAGGCCTTTTCGCTTCCCGTGATCACGATACAACCCACGCTTTCATCGTGATCGAAGCCGGTGAGGGTTTCCCCTAGCTCATTCATCAACTGGTCATTGAGGGCGTTGAGCTGCTTAGGGCGATTCAGCGTCACCAAACCAACTTTGCCGCGCTGTTCAACCAGGATTGTTTCGTAGCTCATAGAGTTCCTTCTATATATGGTGGGTTTTAGTAGCAAAGATTTTGCCACGTTGCTCTATATATAGGGAGATCTCTGTTCGCGCGCGCAATTTTGCTAAAGTAGGATACGTTCGTCTTCATTCCAGCGGCCTCATAGAGCGGCCAAAAACCTATTGGACACTCTTAGAAAATGCCCCTCCACCCCGACGAACTCGCGTTTAAGGTCGCCCAGGCAATGTACGCCGATGATCAAGCTTCCCGGCAACTTGGTATTGAACTCCTGGATTGCAAAGAAGGCTATGCCCGTATGCAGATGAAAGTTCGCCCGGAATTCACCAATGGCCACAGTATTTGTCATGGGGGCTTCCAGTTTTTGTTGGCGGACTCCGCTTTTGCTTTCGCCTGCAATAGCTATAACCAAAGGGCTGTCGCGGCAGGCTGCAATATCGACTTTCTCCGGGCGGTTCAGGTCGGCGAAACCCTTGTGGCGGAAGCCCAGATGATTCAGCAAGGCAAAAGAACCGGGGTTTATGATGTTCGGGTGACCAACCAGGCCGGCGATACAGTCGCTTTGATGAGGGGCAAATCGGCTCGTATTCCTGGCTTAGTCCTGTCAGAGGTTGCCGCGGAGCGCTGAACAGGTTACTCAAGGATTCAGCGGACCGCTCTAAAGCCGGCGCACCATACACAATAGACACTAGAAGAGAAACTCGGGAGATCCAGGAATGAGCACAAGTAAGACCTCCGCCGGAGGAATGGCCCTTGAAGCCATCGAGACCGCAGGCGTCGACGAGTTAAGAAGCTTGCAGCTTGACCGTCTTCAAAAAACACTAAGCCTCGCTTATGACAACGTCCCCCATTACCAGGCCAAGTTCAAAGCGGCGGGTATTCATCCCTCCGAACTGAAATCTCTAAGCGACCTCGCGGCCTTCCCATTCACCACCAAGTCCGACCTGCGTGACACCTACCCCTTTGGTATGTTCGCCGTGCCTCGCTCCCAAGTCGTGCGCATACACGCCTCCAGCGGCACGACCGGCAAGCCCACCGTCGTGGGCTACACCCAGGGCGATATTGATATCTGGGCGGGCGTCGTGGCCCGCTCAATCAGAGCCGCAGGCGCTCGTCATGGCGATATGGTGCATGTGAGTTACGGCTACGGGCTGTTCACCGGAGGGCTGGGTGCGCATTACGGCGCCGAACGCCTTGGACTCACCGTCGTGCCTTTCGGTGGTGGGCAAACCGAGCGCCAGGTACAGCTCATTACAGACTTCAAGCCGGACATCATTATGGTGACGCCGAGTTACATGCTGGCCATTGCGGACGAGTTTGAGCGCCAGGGAATTGACCCCAAGCAAAGCAGCCTTCGTACCGGTATTTTTGGTGCGGAGCCGTGGACAAATGAACTCCGCCAGGCTATTGAACGTCGTCTCAGCATTGCGGCCGTCGATATTTACGGCCTGTCGGAAGTCATCGGTCCTGGGGTCGCAAGCGAATGCGCCGAAACACAGGACGGTCCAACCATTTGGGAAGATCATTTCTACCCCGAGATCATTGACCCCGTGACTGGTCAGGTGTTACCCGAAGGCGAGTTTGGTGAACTGGTGTTCACGTCGCTCACCAAACAAGCTCTTCCCATAATTCGCTACCGGACTCGCGATCTCACCAGGTTACTTCCCGGCACAGCGCGCACGATGCGTCGCATGCAAAAAATTACCGGGCGCTCAGATGACATGATGATCATTCGGGGCGTGAATGTTTTTCCCTCACAGATTGAAGAGCTCATCCTCAAACAACCTCGCCTGGCGCCACATTATCAGTGCGTGTTGAGCAAGGAAGGCCCACTCGACGCACTGGCTGTTCACGTCGAACCGGCCGCCGGAATAGAGGCCACTGAGGCAGACGCAAAAATACTGGCAAGCGCGATCAAGACCTTGATCGGTGTGACTGCAAAAATAACAATGGCACCCGAAGGTGCCATTGAGAGGTCAATGGGCAAGGCTAAGCGCGTCGTCGATTTGCGCTAAGTCTGGGGTACACGAGCCCGGTGCCTTCCTAAAACACTAGTGCTCTATCCTCACGAACTTCTAGCGCTTCACCCCAAAGGAGCCAGTGAGAAGCCGCCCATCAGCGGCAAATCCTGCAAACTGACCCACGGCTTGCTCGCCAGCCGCTCCTAAAATCGTACCCTTAACAACCCCAGAGCCACCCCCGGTGATGGTGCCGGTGAACTGCCCGGTCGCATTGTTGAGCGTTCCTGAAAAGGCGACAGTCGTCACCGCAATACTTGTCGGTGTCACTCCATCAGGCCGTACGAAGAAATTACTGAACGTCCCTGAAACGGTCGAGGCGGAGGGCGACAGATTGACAGTCATCTGCGCTGCCGCTGAAAGACCTTGTCTCGGGTTCACACCCGCAGGGATCACCGTGGCGGCTGAACGCAAATACCAGGTGACTGCGGCTCCGTTCATAACCGTCGTCGAGGCAGGGCCATTCAAAAAGGCCGACGGAGTGGCAGTGCTGCCAGGGCTCGGGCCGGCAAATGCACCAAAGAAAAGTTCATTGGCTAATTTTGAGCGCCCCCACAGACCGAACGATCCTAGGCGAGAAGACCCTCCTAACTGAGAAATGCCAAAGTCCACGATACTGGTGTTATCGGTCGCAGGAGCAGGCAAAAATCTATCGATGCCTACGCCTCCCGTAATACTGCCAATTGCATTGGGGTTTACTGTGACGTTCGCCGCGCCGGGCACGAGCGAAATCGTTCCGCCCCAAGCCGCTGGAAAACTTACGTCATACCTACTGACGTTCGGAACTGGGCTAATCGACTCTGTAGTATTAACCGCTTGATCCTGAAAAACCGCCTCTGCAACCGTGCCACTAGAGAAGTCGGAAAAACAAAAACCAACCTCATAGCCCGGCGCTCCGCCTGATAAAGATGGGCACTTGCCAACCCGTCCAGTGGCTGGGTCAACGACAGGCACGGTAGCGACGGCAGTCGCTGAACTTCCGCCCCCGCCGCAAGCGACCGCAAGCAGTGAGCTAGCAAGAATCATCGCGACAGTTGGTCCGGACCCAACACGAGTTAGAGGATTAGACATATTTTCTCCAGTTCAGATAATCGGAATGGTAACCCAGCTTAACGGTCTACGCAGCGTTAACAATCTCACGAAAGATGGCCTCGCGCCTATCCAAAACGTGAAATTCTCTTCGTGGATGACTTAGGTCTTAGCTCTTGACCTACACTAACAGTTTCAATTTTCAGCCAAACGGAAAAACAGTGTCAATTCGCCCTACGGATCCATCGCCTGATCTCGACCGCTCGGGGTTACCGGTCACAACGGACGGCATTGAAAAAAGTCGCACACTTGGCTTACTCCTTGCTGCCGGACGCGGATCTAGGTTTGACCCGACCGGAGAGAAAAGTAAGCTCTTGCACACCTTAGAGGGAATACCGATTGTGCGTCGCGCGGCTGCCAGCCTTTTGCAAGCTTGTGGAGTGGTTCTTGCCGTCATTCGCCCTCAAAGCCCTGAGCTCAAGCTTCAGCTTGAGCAGGCGGGTTGTGAGGTTATTGAATGTGCCGAGGCTCATTTAGGAATGGGGCATTCGCTCGCCTGGGGTTTAACTGAGGCCGAGCGAATCTACCGGCCGGACACTTTAGTGGTGATGTTGGGCGATATGCCGTATGTGAAATCGAACACCATTCAAGTCCTCATCGACTCGATCAGTGGCGATGTGCAGGCCGTGGCCCCCGAATTTATGGGCCGTCGTGGCAATCCCTGGGTATTCGACAAGCAGCATTTTCAAGCGCTTAAAGGCTGTACTGGTGATCGCGGAGCGGCGGCCGTGCTCGACCCCAAGCTGGTCCACTTGATCACCGTCACCGACCAAGGAGTAATGCGCGATATCGACTCGTTTGGCGATATCGACTCGCTTGGCCCTGTCGACTCGCTTGTCGCTATCGACCTAACTCGAGGCGTCGACCCACTTGGCACAGCCGTAAAATGCCCGAGCAATGACCTGCCAAACTCCTGAATCACAACGCTTCTTATCGACCCACGAATCACCATGACACCTTCCTACGAAATTTCGATCGCCGACGCCCGTACTCATTTTTTTCAGGTGCGCTTTGCGTTTCGCAAAACAGGTGATGTAACCCTGCTGCGTCTCCCCGCGTGGATTCCTGGCAGCTACATGATCCGTGACTTTAGTCGGCACATCCGGGGATTTGAGGTGCAGTGCAAATCCAAAGATCTCGAGAGAGCGTCGCGGGCGCGAACCAGTGCAACCGTGCACGTCATGCTCAAGGCGAGTGAATTAGATAAAGACACTTGGTCCATCGATACTTCGAATGTCGGCACCAACGCCTCAATGATCGCCACCTACGAGGTCTACGCCTTCGACCGATCCGTGCGTACAGCCTACTTAGACCAGGAGCGAGCTTTTGTTAACGCTTCGTCGCTTTTAATGTACGTCGTCGGCGCCGAAAACCTTCCCTGCGAGATCACCCTGCATCGCCCCACAAGCATCGCTCGCGCCAAACTCGCGACCGGCTTGAAGCCCGTCAAGGTTGATCAGGCGGGCTTTGGGCGCTACCTTGCGCGTAACTACGATGAGCTGATTGACTGCCCCGTTGAGATGGCGGCCTTCACGGAGTTTTCCTTCCGCGCCGGGGGCGTGCCACATCGCTTTGTGATTACAGGGGCGCATCGAGCCGATCTATCTCGCCTAGCCAAGGATGTTGCCGCCCTGTGCGAAACGCAATGTGAGTTCTTTGAACCCATTACTAACAAGGCGCCGTTTCGAAGCTATGTCTTTATGCTCAACGTTCTCGGCTCAGGCTATGGCGGTTTGGAGCACCGAAATAGCACTGCGCTGATCTGCTCACGATCAGATCTCGATCCCGCCAGTGAGGGCTATCAGACTTTATTAGGTCTCATTAGCCACGAGTACTTTCATGCTTGGAACGTGAAGCGAATTAAGCCCCAGGCCTTCGCGCCCTACGCGTTGCGTGAGGAATCCTATACTCGTCTACTTTGGGTTTTTGAAGGGTTTACTTCGTACTATGACGACCTCCTCGCTTTGAGAAGCGGGGTGTTCAGCCTGCAAGATTATCTTCGCGCCCTGAGTAAAACCATCACTCAGGTGCTCAATAATTCGGGGCGCAGTCAGCAGAGCCTTGAGTCATCAAGCTTTTTCGCGTGGACCAAGTATTACAAGCAGGACGAGAACTCTCCCAACAGTATCGTGAGCTATTACACAAAAGGCGCTTTGGTCGGGCTTTGTCTCGACCTGAGCATTCGCCTCAAGAGCAAGCATCGATTCAGTCTCGATGATGTTATGCGGCATATGTGGCAAAAATACGGACGTGATTTCGACAGCTCTGGGCGGGGCCTCGCGGAAGGCGAGTTCAGCTTGGTAGTGAGCGAGGCCTGTGGTCTTGACCTGACCCGAGAAATCAAGGCTTGGACCCAGGGCACGGACGATCTGCCTTTGCAGGCGTTGCTCGCTTCCTTCGGCATCACCCTGACCCTTGATAGCCTAAGCTCCTTGGAAAGCCTGCTGGGTGCAAAATTCAAGGCGACCGGCCTTGGTTTGGAAATCGGGCAAGTCAAAAGCAACTCGAGTGCTGAACGAGCAGGATTGGCCACCGGTGACACCATCGTCTCGTGCAATGCGGTGAGGGTGACGGAAGACCTACTCTGCTCCGCGCTACGATCGCTCGACACCACGGCCTCAGCATCGACCCCGAAAAAACAAAGGGTCAGCGAAAAAGTCGACCTACTTGTGTTTCGTAGCGATGCCCTTATCTCCATCGTTCTGGGCGAATCAAGCACAAAACTATTACGAACAAAACTGGAACCGACTGTAAGGCCTACCAAGGCTGTACGACACGGGCAGTTGACTTGGCTAGGTCAACCATCCAAAGTTGCTCACTAATCTTCACGCACAGCATTACAAAGGTTTTCGATGAAGGCATTGAATCAGCGCACAGCAAACAGTCTCTTTGAAAGTTCAGCGGGACGCCCAAGCAGGTGGGCTCCGTTCCTCATCGCGGCCTTACTAGGTGCTTGTTCATCTCCAGGCACCAACAACTTTCGCCGTAGCGAAGCTCAAGACGCGGTGCTTCTGACCAATGGCCCGCCTCAAGCTGCAATGTTGCATGCCGCCCCCACCGTAAATCCTGCGGTGCAGGAGCTCGAAGTGGTCTGGGTCGATGAGACCAGGCAAAGAGCGGTCCCCGCTCGCATCTTTGTGCCTGCGGGCGTAACTCCACCCCTTCAATCTTCAGGTGCGCTCGCGCCTCCGAATGCATCTGCGGCACTGGGTTCAACCCCCTTGATTGTTTTCTCGCATGGCTTAGGCGGAAGTCGTCTCAGCTACATGCAATTGGGTCGGCACTGGGCGTCGCAGGGCTTCATTAGCATTCATCTTCAGCACGCCGGTAGTGACCGGGCCATCTGGACGGCTTCGGGCCTTGCGGTACTCGGCTCGCTCAAGAGTGCGGCGAGCATAGACAATGCCATCGCCCGGGCTCGGGACGTGAGCTTCGCGATTGACCAGGTGCAAAAGGAACCCAGTCTTTCGAAGATGATCGATTTTGAACGTATTGCAGTGGCGGGTCACTCTTTTGGAGCCAACACCGCACTTCTCGCAGCAGGCGCAAAGTTTCGACTGGATGGCAAGCTGATGTCGTTCGGAGACCCGCGTATCAAGGCCGCAATCATTCTATCGCCGCCCTCCCTGCCTGGTGATCAAGACCCCATCTATGTCTATAACCCGATCCGTATTCCCACCTTTCATTTGACCGGAACCCGCGACGACACGCCGATCCCGGGCCTGAGCACGATGGCGAATCAACGCTTCGAGGCGTTCGACTCAATGGTGGCCACGCCACGCTATCTCGCGGTCTATGAGGGTGGGCGCCATTCGATGTTTCACGACCGCACGCTGGACAGCACAAGTGTAGGAATCAAAAATTCGACGAAGACGCTGTCGACTTTGTTTTTGCGCTCTACCTTGATGCAAGATGAAAGCGCGGGCCTCGAACTAGCCCAGGGCTTGGGCACGCAGCCGACAATTGTCCGGTGGGAAGCTAAGCCAGCTCGATAAGCAGGCTAGGGTCATAGCCCAGCGTCTCGTTTTTTCGAACATAGCCGCGCGGGTTAGCCCGCACCTTGCAGGCGCCGACTTGGTAGGCAGAGGCGCAGTGTAAATGACCATGTAGCCAGAGATCTACACCCGACATTAAATCGTCATCCTGGTTGCAGAACCCGGCCGTGCCCGGCTGCAACCCATAGCGCGGATCGGCGCTTTGGGCAGAGGGTGCGAAATGAGTAATCACCACCGTTTTGCCTGCAAAATCTCGACCACGCGACAGCGCCTGAGCAAGCCAGGCTCGCGATTCGAGAGCAAGTTCTCGAACGCCCATCGCGTCGACCACTTTGCCATCGCGCTTCATACCCGCGCTATGCAGATAGTGCTTGGCAGCACGCATTGCCTTGTCGCGCAGGGCTTCTCCCAGCAAGTCGAAATCACACCAACGCGTGCATCCCACGAAGCGCACGCCCGGAAATTGTTCAAGCACCAAGCTCTCTTTTTCCAAGAGACGAATCCCGTAGCTCGTACAAAGTGCCCGCAACTGCGGCCAAGCCGTATCGAGGTCGCGACGATCAAACTCATGATTACCTGCCACGAAAATCACCGGTACCGGCCAATTCTTGAAGTACTCCAGGCCGAGCCAACGCGCATCAATGTCGCCAGCAAGCACCAGGAGATCGGCACCAGGAATGTGTTCCGGGTGAAAGTCTTCGACCTCCATATGGAGATCAGACATCAGTTGAATCTTCAAAGCTTAGGCAAACAGAGTCGCAAGCGCTTGCCCCGGATTAGGCGCGCGCATAAACGCCTCGCCCACGAGATAGCCATGGATATTGGCTTGACGCATGGTGGCCACATCGGCTGGTCCAAGAATGCCACTCTCGGTGATTAAGAGGCGGCCTTCCGGCACTTGCTTTTGCAATTGAAGCGTGGTGTTCAAGGACACTTCAAAGGTTCGTAAACTACGATTATTGACACCGATCAAAGCGCTCTTGAGGCGAAGCGCTCGCGCCATCTCGGCGCCATCATGCACTTCCACCAAAACATCCAGGCCCAGGGAAATGGCGACGTCCTCAAGCTCGGCCAGTTTCGCATCGGAGAGCGCAGCGACGATCAATAAGATGCAATCCGCACCCCAGGCCGCAGCTTCCAATACTTGATAGCTATCAATTAAAAAATCCTTGCGCAAAATCGGCAGCGCGCAGGCCTGCCTGGCC
>JANLRI010000477.1:0-5093 GCA_031361565.1 Betaproteobacteria bacterium
TGGCCGCACGCTCAGCGGCCTGGCGCCGAGGGCCATTAGGACTATTGATCTCTGCCAGCCACAGTCGTCGGCCAAACACGGTTTCAACGTAACCCTGCTCCTTGGCCTTGACCCGAGTTTCTTTCATATAGCGATCAACGCCGGGATAGCGTGCGAAGTAACGCTCGATGTAATTCTTGGCCGCATCGCGATCAATGCCCAGGGCCTTGGCCAAACCAAAGGCGCTCATACCGTAAATCAAACCAAAATTTATCACCTTGGCATAGCGACGTTGCTCGTTATCAATCTGATCAACAGGTGTTCCAAAGATTTCGCTAGCGGTCGCGCGATGAACATCCAGATTATTGGCAAAGGCACTCAAAAGACTCGCATCCTCGGAGATATGCGCCATGATGCGCAGCTCAATTTGAGAGTAATCGCACGAGACAATCTTGCTGCCCTTTGGGGCGACAAAGGCCCGGCGAACACGTCGGCCTTCAACGGTGCGCACCGGTATATTTTGAAGATTAGGATCGTTCGAACTCAAGCGACCGGTCACCGCCACTGCCTGTGCATAGTGCGTATGTACCCGTCCTGTATTGGGATTAATCATATTCGGCAGCTTGTCGGTGTAGGTACTTTTAAGCTTGGCTAACCCGCGGTACTCCAACAGGACTTTGGGAAGAGGATAATCCTCGGCCAACTTCTCCAAGACCTCCTCGTCGGTCGATGGTGCACCGGTTGCCGTTTTCTTCACAATCGGCAACTTCAAGCGCTCGAACATGATCTCACCCAACTGCTTGGGCGAATTCAGATTAAAGGGCTGGCCAGCAGCTTCGTAGGCCTTGCGTTCTAGCTCAAGGAGACGCTTACCCAAATCATTGGACTGCTGGGCAAGCTCAGCCGCATCAATCTGAATACCGTTCCTTTCCATGGTCTGCAGCGCGATAGAACTTGGAATCTCGATTTCCCGGTAAATTCGGAGCAACTTGGGATCGGCTTCAATTTGCGGGTAAAGGGTCTGATGCAAGTGCAAAGTGACATCGGCATCCTCAGATGAATACTCCGTGGCCTTATCGACAGCCACTTGATCGAATCGAATCTGCGCGGCACCCTTGCCTGCGACATCAGCATAGGCAATCGTCTTGCGGTTTAAGTGTCGCGTGGCCAGCGACCCCATATCATGACTGCGATGCGCTTCGATTACATAGCTTTGCAGCATTGTGTCGTGCTCAATGCCGCGCAGATGAATGCCCTGGTTCATCAGCACATGCCAGTCGTACTTCAGGTTCTGGCCGACCTTTTTCTTATTCGGGTTTTCCAGCCAGGGCTTGATTCGGGCCAGCACCGCCTCACGATTCAATTGCACCGGTGCATCAGGGTAAACATGGCTTAAAGGGATGTAACAGGCTTTTCCAGGCTCAACCGACAAAGAAATGCCGACCAATTGCGCCTGCATTTCATCAAGCGAGGTGGTCTCGGTATCAAACGCAGTGAGCGGCGCAGCATCGATGACCGCCAACCAACGCGTAAGCGCCTCGTCACTCATCACGGCCTCATATTCGACCGGCCCGGACAAAGGTTTGAGCGTATCGACAGTTGGCCCATGACGATCTCCATCCATCGCGGCCATAGGGTTCGCGGGCTTGTGGGCCACACTTACCCCCGCGCTTGGAGAATCGAAAATCATAGAACCCTGCGTGCCCGGAGCATCGGCAACATTAGCCCCGGCAGAATTCGAGGCACCACCAGCCGGGCTTCCGGTCCCGCTTAGCTCGCGCTCAACCTCATTTAACCAAGTACGCATACCCGCCTTAGCGAAGAAGTCGCGCAAGATCGGTTTATCTTCAACTTTAAGGGTCAAACCTTCCACATCGGTCATATGTGCGGAGAGATCACAGTCGGTTTTAATCGTCACCAAGGTACGGGCCGTAGGTAACCAAGCGAGCGCCTTGCGTAAATTTTCGCCCACCACACCTTTCACTTGCTCGGCCTGCGCCATTACCGCTTCCAAGGAGCCATACTCACCGATCCATTTGGCGGCCGTTTTTGGGCCAACCTTTTCCACCCCTGGCACCCCGTCCACGGTATCACCCATTAAACTCAAATAATCGATAATGCGCTCGGGTGGAACATTAAACTTCTTGATCACGCCTGCGCGGTCCATCATTTCAATCGGGCCATTGTCCCGAGTCATGGTGTTAAACAACATCACGTCGTCATTGACCAATTGCGCCAAGTCTTTATCTCCAGTGGACACCCGGGTTTTGATGCCCCGTTTACTGGCTTCGACCGCCAAGGTACCAATCACATCATCGGCCTCAATGCCCGAGATCATGATTAGCGGCCAGCCCAGCGCACGGGTGATTTCGTGTATCGCGGGTATCTGCTTGACCAGATCGGAAGGCGTCTCTGAACGGTTCGCCTTGTACTCTGGGAAAATATCGTCGCGGAAGGTTTTCCCGGGGGCATCGAACACCACCGCGCCTAACGTGGCATGATCATGTAACTTCGAGTCCTGCCGTAAGCGCCGTAACATACCCACCATGCCGTAAATCGCACCCGTAGGTTCGCCTGCTTTATTGCGAAGATCTGGCAAAGCATGAAAAGCGCGGAATAGATAGCTTGACCCGTCAACCAACAGGAGCGTTTTAACAGTCATGGACAAGACCAGTAAAAAAAGAGTGCCGCAATTGCGCTCAATCAGTGGCGAGCGATCTGGGCCCATGAAGGCCCGTGAGTCTTGGCATATCCTGGGGATTATCTCAGAGTTCGTCGAGTCGACCGAGAAGCTCGCCTCGATCCGTCCGGCCGTATCAATCTTTGGCAGCGCTCGCCTAAAACCGGGTTCGCATTGGTACGAATTTACGGTGGATCTGTCCCGGAAACTCTCGGATTGCGGGTTTTCGGTGATCTCCGGTGGAGGTCCCGGCATCATGGAGGCCGCCAACAAGGGCGCACACGCTGGAAAATCGCCCTCCGTTGGCCTCAATATTCAGTTACCTCACGAACAAGCAGGCAACGCCTACCAGGACATTTCCCTGACCTTCCGGCATTTTTTCCCGCGCAAGGTGGCCTTCGCCAAGTACGCCGCGGCCTTTATTGGCATGCCGGGTGGTTTTGGCACCCTGGACGAACTGACCGAAGTATTGACGCTGATTCAAACCAGGGTTGGCCGTCGCATCCCAGTGATTTTGGTCGGCGCCTCATTTTGGAAAGGCATGGTCGATTGGATCGAGGAACAGCTAGTCGGTGGTGGTATGGTGTCCCCGGAAGATATGAACCTCATTCAAATTATTGACGACCCACAAGCCATCATTGACGCCATTTTCGACTTCTATGATGGGCGCGGTTTTACCCCGGCCAAGGAAGAGCGTGAGACCATCATGTATCTTTAAGCCCTTTCCCACCTACTCAAGACCACATTAGAATGGCCGTTTTCACACCCGTCACCTCAGCGCAACTGCGTCAATTTCTCAAGGGCTATTCGCTTGGCGAATTGGTAGAACTTGAAGGTATTGCGAGCGGCATAGAGAACAGTAATTTTTTCGTGACGACACAGTTGAAAGGTGTCAAAACACGTTATATTTTGACGTTATTCGAACGCCTTAGCCATGCCCAATTGCCGTTTTATTTGAGCATGATGCATCACCTTGCCAAACGCAAAGTTGCCTGCCCGGACACCTTGGAAGACAGGCATGGCGAAGCGCTTCAAACCTTAAATGGCAAGCCGGCTGCGTTGTTCACGTGTTTGGCGGGTAAAGCCAACATGGCGCCAAGGACGGAGCACTGTCGGCAGGTGGGCACCTTACTGGCCCAAATGCACTTAGCGGTGGACACCTTTCTAGGAAGCCTTCCAAATCTGCGCGGACTGAGTTGGTGGAACGAGAGTGGCCCCAAGGTTCTACCTTTCTTAAATCGCTCACAAGCGGATTTGCTCAGCACCGAGCTTATCGTACAGAACGAGTTTGCGCTTGGTTCGGTCTATGCCGACCTGCCGAAAGCGGCGGTCCATGCCGACCTGTTTCGCGACAATGTTCTTTTCGAAGAGCACGCCGGACAAATTAAACTAGGCGGCGCAATCGACTTTTATTTTGCGGGGGTGGATCACTTGGTTTTTGATATGGCTGTCACCGTCAATGACTGGTGCATAGACGATGCCACGGGCGCTTTTATCCCTGAACATCTCGATGCCTTTATCGAAGCCTATTGCGCGGTACGAATGCCGAGCGCGGCCGAGCAAAAGGCATGGCCCCTTATGCAACGAGCCGCCGCGCTACGATTTTGGATTTCCCGACTCTATGATTTCCATTTACCTCGTCCGGCCGAAATCGTGACCCCGAAAGACCCGACGCATTTGGAAAAAATCCTTCGCCTACGCCGCACTCAGCCACAACTGTTAAACCTTTGATGCAAATCCGAACCCTAAAATTCAATGACGGCTTTCGCTGGCTAGTTCAAGGCCTTGGCCTCTTGAAACGCTATCCCTTAGTGCTTTTGATGAGCGGGCTCACCTATTTGTTTGTGCTGATCTTTTCGTCGCTTGTACCCTTGCTTGGCCTCATCATTCCAACCGTACTGGCGCCCGTATTGTCACTTGGCTTGACCCAAATTGCCAAAATGGGAGACGAGGGTAAAGCGCCACAACTTTTCCATCTGTTTGAGCCCTTCAAAAACTATAAGTCTTTGGGCTTTAAAAATTTAATGTTGCTCGGGGTTTTGAATACCGCGGCAACCTACATGGCGCTCGCCTTCGCAGGACTGTTTGACGACGGGACCTTGCTCAAGCTCGCAACCGGGGCTTTGAAGCCCGACGATCCCAGCGTGCAAAGCATGTCACTCCTGCTCCCCATGGCGGGCTTTTTGGTGATCTACACACCCGTACAGCTTGCCCTCTGGTTCGCACCAATTTTCGTCGCGTGGAAAGGTCAGAGTGTGATGCAGGGGCTGTTCTATAGTTTCACCGCTGCCCTGCACAACAAGATGGCCTTCCTGGGTTATGGCTTTGCCTGGCTTGGTCTGGTACTCGCATCGGCGGCTTTTATGTTAAGTGCCAACCTATTACTTGGTCGGGGCAATCCTATCGCCCAATACTTAGTCGCACCCGTCCCGAT
>JANLRI010000537.1:0-13610 GCA_031361565.1 Betaproteobacteria bacterium
ACTCTCTCCTTGCTTGGTGAGATGTTCCATCATGACAAAAACTTGCTTGGCTCCAATGGCTAAATCCATGGCGCCGCCGACGGCGGGAATGGCTTCAGGCGAGCCCGTGTGCCAATTGGCGAGATCGCCCTTGCGGGAGACTTGGAATGCGCCCAGTACGCAAATGTCGAGATGGCCGCCGCGCATCATGGCAAAGGAATCAGCATGATGAAAAAAGCTTGCCCCTTTAACGAGTGTTACAGCCTGTTTGCCAGCGTTGACCAAGTCCCAGTCCTCTTCGCCTTTGGCGGCGACCGGCCCCATGCCCAGCACGCCGTTCTCACTATGCAAAATGATTTCGCGATCCGAGGGAATATGGTTGGCCACCATGGTCGGCAAGCCAATGCCGAGGTTGACAAAGGCTCCTTCGGGGATGTCTTGTGCAACCAGCGCAGCCATTTGATCGCGGGTCCAGGCGGTAAAGCTTGTCGGCTTTTTGGCGACTTGCGTGTTCTGCTTGTCGACTAGCGTTGCTGCATTAATGGGCGCATTCATGCGGCCTCCTTTTTAGGTGCTTTGGCGCTGACTCGCTCACTCGCGATGTGAACAACACGCTGTACGAAGATGCCGGGAGTCACCACGGTCTCGGGATCAATCTCCCCTAGCTCAACAATTTCATGCGCTTGCACCACCGTGATTTTCGCGGCGGTGGCCATCACCGGTGCAAAGTTGCGCGCGGTCATTCTGTAAGTGAGGTTACCCCAGCGATCTGCACGCAGGGCCGATATGATTGCGTAATCGGCATGAATTGGATATTCCAAAACGTACTGCCTGCCGTTAATCTCTCGGGTTTCTTTGCCCTTGGCGAGGTCGGTGCCATAAGCTGTAGGTGTGAAAAACGCACCAATGCCCGCGCCCGCGGCGCGAATGCGCTCGGCGAGGTTGCCTTGAGGGACGAGCTCAAGCTCGATCTGCTTGGAAAGGTAGAGCGAATCAAACACATGAGAATCGGCCTGGCGTGGGAACGAGCAAATAATTTTGCGTACTCTACGCGCCTTCATGAGAGCTGCCAGACCGGTTTCACCGTTCCCGGCATTGTTATTCACGATGGTGAGGTCTTTTGCGCCATGAGCAATGACGGCGTCCAGCAAGGCCGTGGCCATGCCCGCCCCACCGAAGCTGCCGATCATGATCGTGGCACCGTCTTTCAGATCGGCGAGGGCCTTCTCGGCGGATGGAAATATCTTGTTGATCATCGGGCGTGTCTTTGTCGGGAGTTTTAGTCGAAGTGTGTTGCGACGACGGCTGAAGCCACGGATCATTAGCGAAGCTTAGATTTTACGCCCTTGATGCCTCGCGTTTTCGGAACAGTGCCACTTACTGCGCGACCAGAATGTCTAGGGAATCAGTGCTTCCCTAGGGCATCGCGCCAGGAAGTTTGTCAATATCCTTTTTGAGCCACATTAAAAGCAGTAAACCCGGAAGTGCAGCCGCAATGCTCCATACGAAGAAGACTGGCCAGCCAAAGGCTTCGACCATCACGCCCGAGGTCGGGCCGACATACACCCTGCCCACCGCGGCGAGGGCGGAGAGCAGAGCAAACTGTGCCGCCGAAAAGCGCTTGTCGGTCAAGGCCATCAGAAAGGCCACAAAGGCTGAAGTGCCCATACCACCGCAAAGATTTTCTACCAAGATGGCGCCGGCCATCAGTTCGTAGCTTTTCGGCAAAACCGAGAGCGCCCAGTAGCAAAGATTCGAGACCGCTTGCAAAATTCCGAAGAGAAGCAGGCTGTTGAACAGCGGACGCTTAGCCAACCATGCCCCCCCGGCCAAAGCACCCACAATGGTCGCCACCAAGCCGACCCCTTTATTGACCACGCCCACTTCGGTTGCACTAAAACCAACGCCCCGAATCAGGAAGGTTGTGGAAAGCGCGGACGCAAAGGCGTCGCCGAGCTTGTAGAGCACAATCAGCGCCAACAACCATAGTGCCCGCTCGCGTGTGAAGAATGCATCCCAGGGCGCAACGAACGAGGGGAAGCCGGATTTCCGGGCGGCAAAAATGGCCGCGACCAAGGCCGCCATCATCGCGAGTGTTTCCCAGCCTAGTTTCTCGAAGCGGCCGTCGATGTGCAGGCCTTGCCCAAGCTTATGCAAAACATAGTAAGTAAGCCCGCCGGTGATCAACATGGCCGCGAAGCCTCGTAATTCGAGAGCAGCGCTGCTTTTGACTCGCTCAGGGTTATTCAGGCTTGGTGAGGTCCATGATACAAAAACCAACAAGGCGAAAATGACGCCAATGGTCCGATAGGTATTGGGCCAGCCGATGTATTTCTCGGCCAAGATTAACGCCAGTGCGCCCGAGACCAACATGGCCACTCGGTAACCCAAGACCGAAACGGCGGCGCCAACCCCACGCTCCTCAGGCGGAAGGATGTCACTACGGTAGGCGTCAAAGACTATGTCCTGGCTCGCGGAAAAAAAGGCGATCAGTACCGCACAAAGACCGACCGCTTCCACTTGGGTCTTGGCGTCCAAGGTGGCCATCGCAAAGCATAGCGCTGCCAAGGCGGCCTGGGTGAATATCAACCAGCCTTTGCGTCTGGGCATGCTGGGGGGCTCAAAACGATCCAGTAGCGGCGCCCAAACAAACTTAAAGGTATAGGGCAGGCCTGCAAGTGCAAAAAAACCAATTGTTTTGATGTCCAGGCCTTCAACGGTCAGCCAAGCTTGCAAGGTACCCGTTGATAGTGCCAGGGGTAGACCGCTTGCAAAGCCTAAGAACAGCATCCAGGCGATTCTGCGACTGGCAAAGATTTGACCATAGGTTTGTCCCATGGTTTTTTTGGGTGGGCGCGCAAGCGCTTGCAGATTGCCTCCCTCGCCACCAGATGGGGTCGTATCTTGACGATTATTTGCAGATTTGATGTTTTGACTCACGAAAGCGATTTTTTTCGCTATGCTACCCGCTGATTTTAAAAAGTATATTTATGGAGAGCCAATGAGCCACCGTTCGCCACGACTAAAAACGCTATCTGGCGCGATTTTGACAGTCTTTGCCCTATCGACGCTGGGTTTGGACGGCGGCATGCTGTCCACTCCCGTTTTTGCGCAGCAAAAGCAGGCAACCCCCTCCCAAACGGATATTGACAATGTTGAGGGCGTAAAAGTTGGACCGAAAAGCCGCGCCCTGCGTTTTGCTAGCGCCGACGAGGTGGAACGTACCGCCGGGGTGCAGTATGAGCAGCTCAAGCAGCAATCGAAACAACAAGGCGCCTTGGCACCGGACGACTACCCTCCTTTGATCCGGGTTCGCAAGATCGCCGAACGCATGATTCCGCACACCATGCGCTGGAACGAACGTGCCAAGACTTGGCGCTGGGAAGTGAATTTGGTTGGGTCCAAGCAAATCAACGCTTTTTGTATGCCCGGCGGGAAAATCGCGTTTTATACCGGCATCATCGACTCATTAAAGCTTACCGATGATGAAATCGCCACCGTCATGGGCCATGAAATTGCCCATGCCCTGCGCGAACATGGCCGTGAACGCGAAGGCAAGGCCAGAGTCGCCAGTGTTGTGACCATCGGTGCATCGGTGCTGTCGTCAATCCTTGGTTACGGAAATCTGGGTGGACAGGTTGCCTCCCAGGCCACTCAATTAACCCTCCTGAAATATGGCCGGGAAGATGAATCTGAGGCTGATTTGCTGGGTATGGATATCGCAGCACGATCAGGCTATGACCCTCGCGCCGGAGTCAAGCTTTGGGAAAAAATGGCGGCTGTATCGAAAGGCTCTCCGCCCCAGTGGCTATCGACCCACCCCTCGCATACCAAACGGATCGACGATATCAAGAAGCATCTTCTGGAGACCATGCCTCTTTTCGCGCTCTCCAAAGGCGTAAACGTGGCGGATTTACCGCCCTATCAGTCTAACTACGGTAATCCGGTGCCCTGATTCCGCGCGCAGGTTACGCTGCGGGGTATCGCTTTGAGCGATACCCCGATTCTTGATGGGCTGCCTAACTTGATGTTGCGTCGCATCAAGTACACTTCCTAGTCTATGAATGCACCCCTGACGACCCAGCTTTTCGACCCGGATACGGCCGCCCCAGCCCGTTTGCGGGAAATTCCCTACAACTACACCTCATTTTCGGATCGGGAAATTGTGATGCGCCTGCTCGGTGAGCAAGCCTGGGCTGACCTGGGCGCTCTGCGTACCGAGCGGCGCACCGGTCGATCTGCGCGGATGTTATTCGAAGTGCTGGGTGATATTTGGGTGGTCAAGCGTAATCCCTATCTTGAGGACGATCTCGTCGAGAGCCGGAAGCGCCGCGCCATGCTGGTGGAGGCTCTGCACCATCGCCTCAGTGAGGTCGACAAGCGCCGCGACGGCCCCGTTGCCGCTCAGGTGCCAGGCCAGATGCACACTGATCGCGAAGCGCGCGTGGATTCACTGTTGAAAGCCGCACGTAAGGCCGTCGAAGCATTTGAAGATCATTTTCGGCACGTGTACGACCTGCGTGAAGCCACGCGTAAAAAGCTTTCTAAATACACTGATAAAGACAACATCAAATTCGACGGAATGAGTCGTGTCTCACACGTGACCGATGCCACCGATTGGCGCGTGGAGTACCCCTTCGTCGTCCTCACGCCGGATAGCGAATACGAAATGGCAGGCTTGGTGTCGGGCTGTATTGAGCTTGGTCTCACCATCATTCCGCGCGGCGGGGGCACGGGCTATACCGGCGGCGCCATTCCCTTGACAGATCGCAGTGCGGTGATCAATACCGAGAAGCTCGAGCGCCTTGGGCTGGTGGAGCGTTCCAAGCTCCCGGGCTTGGACTATGAAGTCGCCAGTATTTTCTCGGAGGCAGGTGTGGTCACACGCCGCGTCACTGAGGCTGCGGAACATGCGGGCTTGGTATTCGCGGTCGATCCAACGTCTTTGGATGCCTCGTGTATCGGTGGCAACGTCGCAATGAACGCGGGCGGCAAGAAGGCCGTGCTCTGGGGCACGGCCTTGGATAATCTCGCCTGGTGGCGCATGGTGGACCCGCAAGGCGACTGGTTAGAGGTCACTCGCTTGGCGCACAACATGAGCAAGATTCATGACGTCGAGGTGGCGAGCTTTGAGCTCAAGTGGTACAAACCGAAACAGATGCAGAGCGATGGCACGATGCGCGGCGAGCCGTTTCGTGCGGAGCAACTCGACATTCCGGGCAAACGCTTTCGTAAGCAGGGTCTCGGCAAGGATGTGACCGATAAATTCCTGGCGGGTTTACCGGGTGTCCAGAAAGAAGGCTGTGATGGCCTGATTACTTCAGCACGTTGGGTGTTGCACCGCATGCCCAAAGAGATTCGCACGGTGTGCTTGGAATTCTTTGGACAGCCCAAGGAGGCTGTGCCCTCAATTGTTGAGATCATCGACTATCTCAACACCATCTCGAAAAACATTCAGCCCGATAAAGATCGAGTGCCAGCCATTCTTGCCGGCCTGGAGCATCTTGATGAGCGATATCTGCGTGCCGTGGGTTATGCCACCAAGAGCAAGCGTGGCGGCCTACCTAAGATGGTGCTGATCGGCGATATTGTGGGCGACGACGCTGACGCTGTGGCTCGCGCCACGTCTGAGGTGGTTCGAATTGCCAACAGTCGCTCGGGCGAAGGCTTCGTGGCCATTGCACCTGATGCGCGCAAGACCTTTTGGCTTGACCGGGGGCGTACGGCCGCGATTGCCAAGCACACCAATGCCTTCAAAATCAATGAAGACGTGGTTATCCCGTTGCGGCGGATGGGTGAATACACAGACGGTATTGAGCATATCAATATCGAGCTATCGACGAGCAATAAGCTCAAGCTGATTGCTCGCCTCAAAGAGCTGCTTGCGAATCCTGCCGGGTTACCATTAGCCCGTCCTGACGATGTCTCCATGGAAAAATTGTCCATGGAAGATCTGCTCGAGCAAAGAGTTGAGCAGGCGTTGCAGCTACTGAATACCACCCAAGCGCGCTGGGAGTTCTTGCTGTCGCAGATGGATCAGCCTTTGGTCAGCGTGCGTGCAGCGCTGGAGGGTTTAGGTCTCGGGCAAGCCCTGGCTACAGCGGATGCCCTTCTGCAAAAAGATCCCTCGGCCTTACTCTTTCATTTGCTGCAAGATCGCAGCATTCGAGTGTCCTGGAAGACTGAAATTCGTGGGCCCTTGGAGCAGATTTTTCAAGGCGCCGCGTTTCAGCCGATTCTCAAACGTTGCCAGGACATCCAGAAAGAAGTGCTGCGTGGCCGGGTCTTTGTTGCCCTACACATGCATGCCGGTGATGGCAATGTTCACACCAATCTGCCGGTCAATTCTGACGACTACGAAATGCTCAAGGAAGCTGAGGCGGCCGTCGCGCGCATCATGGCACTGGCGCGCTCCCTCGATGGCGTGATCTCGGGCGAGCATGGCATTGGTATCACCAAACTCGCCTTTCTTACCGAGAGCGAAACTGCCGAATTTCGGGCTTACAAAGAGCGCATTGATCCCGACGGCCGCTTTAATAAGGGCAAGCTTTTGCCGGGCGGTGATATGCGTAACGCCTACACGCCGAGCTTTGGTCTGATGGGTGCGGAGTCGTTGATTTTGCAACAGAGCGATATCGGTTCGATTGCCGATTCGGTGAAGAATTGCCTGCGCTGCGGCAAGTGCAAACCCGTGTGCGCCACCCATGTGCCGCGCGCCAATTTGCTGTACAGCCCACGCAACAAAATTCTCGCCACCTCTTTGTTGATTGAAGCCTTTCTCTATGAAGAGCAAACGCGGCGCGGTGTGAGTATCCGGCACTGGGACGAGTTCTCAGATGTCGCCGACCATTGCACCGTGTGCCATAAGTGTGAGCAACCCTGCCCGGTGGATATCGACTTTGGCGAAGTGTCCATGAACATGCGAAATTTACTTCGCAAGATGGGCAAGAAGAAATTCAATCCCGGCAACGCCGCCGCGATGTTCTTTTTAAATGCGACCGATCCTGACACCATTAAGATGACCCGGCGTGCCATGGTTGACGTGGGCTTTAAGCTGCAGCGCTGGGCGGTTGATTTTTTCCGGGTCGCCGGTAAAGCGCAGACGCGTAAACCCCCTTCCACGGTGGGCAAAGCGCCGATCAAAGAACAGATCATTCACTTCGTCAACAAAAAGATGCCGGGCAACTTGCCCAAGCGCACCGCTCGTGCGCTTCTCGATATTGAAGACAGTAATTACGTGCCCATTATCCGCAGGCCCGACACGGCCGTGGACGCCGAGGCGGTGTTTTACTTCCCTGGCTGTGGCTCCGAGCGTTTGTTTTCACAGGTAGGCTTGGCGACCCAGGCCATGCTTTGGGAGGTTGGTGTACAGACAATTCTGCCCCCCGGATATTTGTGCTGCGGTTACCCTCAGCGTGGCTCAGGTCAGTTCGACAAGGCTGACAAAATCATCACCGATAACCGGGTGCTGTTTCACCGTGTTGCCAATACTCTGAATTACCTCGATATCAAGACCGTGGTGGTGAGTTGCGGTACCTGCTACGACCAGTTGCAGGGTTATCAGTTTGACAAAATTTTCCCAGGTTGCCGGATCATTGACATCCATGAGTTCCTGATGGAGAAGGGCGTACATCTTGAAGGGGTCACCGGTACCAAGTATATGTACCACGAGCCTTGCCATACGCCGATGAAAACCTACGCTTCGAGCAAGGTGGTGAACACCTTGATGAACAGCGAGATCAACGGCAAAATTGAAAAGAATGATCGTTGCTGCGGTGAGTCCGGCACGCTAGGCGTAAGCCGACCCGATATTGCGACCCAAGTTCGCTTCCGCAAAGAAGAGGAAATGAAGAAGGGTGTGGAGGCGATCAGGATTCAAAGTATCGCCGCGGTCAATCCAGGCAGCACCGATATCACGGTGGTTGAAGCCAAGCGTTTTGATGGGCCCGTCAAGATCTTGACCTCTTGCCCCTCCTGCCTTCAAGGCCTGTCGCGCTATGAAGGCGATACAGGTGTTGAGGCGGATTACATCGTCGTGGAAATCGCCAGGCACCTACTCGGCGAAGACTGGTTGCCTAAGTTTGTCGAGCAGGCCAATGCGGGCGGAATCGAGAGGGTGCTGGTGTAGTTGAAACGGACCCGCTCGCCTTGGTGGGCGAACGGGTTAGTCTAGCAAGCTGACCGCACAACGTTCTACTTGGGTTGCGGATAGGCCTTGGAAGTTGCCCAAGCCATCTCTTGCAAATGGCGAGCCGTTGCGACATCTAACCCAGCCGTATAGCTGTTCCCGATCGGGTTCACGCCGTGCAAAGAAGCCAGCACGGTGCAAGCTGCGAGGTAGGTTCCTGCCAAGCTTGGGTGGCGTTTGTCAGCAATGTAGAGGTTCAGTTCAGGCTTGCTGGCGATGGAGCGGGCAAAAGCGAGGCCTGCTGGAATTACATGTGCGTTGTTCTGACGGCCCGCCTCACTATAGGCGTCCGCGAGCCCCTGGGTCATTTCTGGTTTGTCGGCGTAGGCCCAAGTCATCAAGAATATTGGCTCGGCCCCGTTGGCCCGCACGGTATCACTATGGCGCTTGGAAAACTCAAAGAAGGTCGAGCGCAAGGTGGGGTGTACAGGGCATTGGCTGCAGTCCATCAAAATGGCTGCGTCGAAATTGCGGCCCGCGGGGTTAAAGCGGACTTCATTGTCGCCAACGAAGGAGTAGCGACCCACCGCGTTGGGTCGGAAATACGAACCTACGTCATGCCAGTCCATGCCGGAGCCACTGATCGTGAGCAAGACGCTACGATGGGCGGCGCGTTCCTTTTCGACCGAGGCCCGGGCGAGCTGGCCGACGTGGCCGCTCATACCATTGTTGTAGTACATGAAGCTATTGCCAACATACATGATAGATCGTGGAGGCGATTCGGTTCCGGCCTTGCGGGCCACCGTCGGAAGTTGAGCGCAGGCTCCCATGCTCAGGGCAAGAGTTAGGGCGATTAGGCGCATGGACGTAAAAAGCTTCATTTGAAATCCTGTTTGGAGGTGAGTAACAACTGGGTGTCATTGTCCAGGTTTTAAGAAGGCCGGGACCTTGTTGATTTCAACGTCTTTTCCACTCTTTGCGTAGTTGATGATTTTCGTATACGATTCGCGCCTCCATGAAACGTATACGAAGTGATTTGCCATGCTCGTAATGCCTTGGGCTCCAGACTCGACTCAGTCGCGCTCGCCCATTCTTTCGCCCGCAGTACCGCTGGCCCACCGCGTGAAGGACACTTTGTTGGCGTCCATTCTCAGCGGTGAATTTGCCCCGGGCGACCGCATCACCGAGCCCGAGGTTGCCGAGCGCCTCAAAGTTTCTCGAGTGCCCGTGCGGGAAGCTTTGCGTGAGCTAGAAACGGCTGGCCTGTTGGAGTCCCGCAAGCATATTGGGGTGTTTGTTCGTCGCCTGAGTGTCACGGAGACGGCAGATCTTTATGTATTGCGCAGCCTCTTGGAGGCTCATACCTGTCGAGAAGCGGCTGAAAAGTCCGACTCTGCCCTGATCCTGCGCTTGATGAGTCTGCTCAATCAAATGGATGACGCCGCGACGCTCGGCGACCTAAGCGGTTATTACAACGGCAATCTGGCCTTTCATTGGGAGATCGTGGCTGCTTGCGGCAATGCGCAAATCACCGAAACCTATCAAGGCATCGTGCAGAAGCTGCACATGGCACGGTTAACGAACCTGTCGAGCAGTACCGGAATGAAAAACTCGCAGCGCGAGCATGTCGCGATATTGAAGGCGATTCGCGGCAAAAAAAGTGGAGAGGCCAACGACCTTGCTGCCAGGCATGTTTTGGATGCTTCGAATCGTTTTAACAAAGGTGAACCTCTATGAAAGCCGTCAATAATAAGTCTCGACGCCGCGAGGTTTTGCAAGCCAGTTTGGCCGGCGTCGGCGCCTGCTTGGGTTACACGTTTGCGGGCATAGGTTTATCCCGGACGGCACTGGCCCAAAGCTCAAGCACCGCGGCTTGGCCAAGCAAACCGATTCGGCTCATTGTGCCGGTAGGCCCTGGTGGGGGTGTTGACCTGGTTGGGCGACTGGTCGCCGAGCAACTGGCCAAGGTCTTGGGGCAGGCCATTTTTGTGGAGAACATCGGTGGCGGAGGTGGTGCCATTGGTTCCCTCGCTACCGCGCGCGCAGCCCCTGATGGCCACACTTTGATGGTGGGATATGTCGGAACCCATGGCACGAATCCCGCGCTTCGTAAGCTGAACTACGATGCGCTGGCTGATTTTTCACCGATTGCCATGGTGGGCGGCACCCCGAATGTTCTGGTGGTTTCACCGAGTTTTCCGGCCAAAGACTTTAAACAATTTGCGCCGATGATGAAAAGCGACGGCGATAAGCTGAGCTACGCCAGCTCGGGCCCAGGCACTCTGACTCATTTGATTATGGAGCAGCTCAAGGGTGCGTTGAATTCAACAGCCGTGCATGTACCCTACAAGGGGATTGGCCCAGCCCTGATCGATGTACTCGGGGGGCAAGTACCGATGGCTTGCCCAGGCCTGGCGGCCGCCTTGCCCCATATCAAAGCCGGTAAGTTGCGGCCGCTCGCGATTACCGGTACCCAGAGACATCGCCTCTTGCCACAAACCCCGACCTTTGAAGAGCTCGGATTGCGTGGCTTCGATGGCGTGCAGTGGTACGGAATTGTTGGGCCAGCCAAGTTGCCCCCCGAGATCATCAAGCGTTTGAATCTCGAGATCAACAAGATTATTACCACCAAAGAAACACGCGAGCGCTTGTCTGCCGAAGCGCTCGAACCCATGCCTATGACCCCCGTGCAATTCGGCTCGTTCATAGCGCAGGACATTTCGCGTTGGGCCAAAGTTGGCGTGGCGCGCGGCATTCGATTAGATTAACTTTTTAGAAGATTCATGGCTACTAATACAACTGTACAAGCAGATCACAACGCCCCACCTATTACTCGTCTCCTGGCCGAGTTCGTGGCCACCCACCCCTCCAAAGGTTGGAGCGATGCGGTCGAACAACAAGCGCTCAATACGTTTATGAATTGGTTAGGCTGCGCGATTGGTGCGGCGGATCATGAGTCGGTGTTGTCCTCGATGGCGGCAGTCATGGAGCTGGAGCCAGCGCCTCAGGCGACAATTTTGGGGCGTAAGGAACGCGTTGATATGGCCAACGCCGCCTTGATCAACGGGATCTCCTCGCATACTTTTGATTTTGACGACACTCATCTGAAGACCATCATCCACCCGGCCGGGCCCGTCGCCTCGGCACTACTTGCCCTGGCCGAAAAAACCGGTGCGAGTGGACGCGAATTACTCGATGCGCTCGTGATTGGCATCGATGTGGCTTGTCGCCTGGGCAACATGATGTATCCGCAGCACTATGATCGCGGCTGGCACATTACGGGTTCGACCGGGACCTTGGGTGCAGCGGCGGGTTGTGCTCGCCTGTTGAAACTCAGTGCTGATCAGACTCAGATGGCCCTTGCCATTGCAGCTTCGCAGCCCGTCGGCCTGCGTGAGCAGTTCGGGACGATGACCAAGCCTTTTCATCCGGGTGGTGCAGCTCGGGCCGGTCTGATGTCGGCACTAATGGCTAAGCACGGCTTTACTGGCTCGAAGCGCGCAATTGAAGCACCGCGCGGTTTTGCACAAGTAGTGTCGACCAAATTCGATTGGACCGAAGTCACGGGTGAGCTCGGCAAACGCTTCGAGATCTCCTTCAATACCTACAAGCCTTTCGCCTGTGGGATCGTGATTCACCCAAGCATCGACGCCTGTTCGCAACTGCGTGATGTGCATGGCGTGAAAGCTGAAGAGATTGAGCGCATTGACATTAAGGTGCACTCACTGGTGCTTGAGCTTACCGGCAAAAAAACACCGAAAGATGGCCTCGAGGGTAAGTTCAGTGTTTATCACGGCTGCGCGAGTGGCCTGATGTTTGGCAAGGCCGGAGAACCTGAGTTCAGCGACGAGGCTGTTACCCGCGCCGATATGGTGGCACTACGTGCCAAGGTACATGCCGTGGTGGACAACTCGATCAATGAAGCTGCGGTCGATTTAGTGGCCACCTTGAAAGACGGTCGCCAAGTTAAGGTGTTTGTGGAACATGCGATCGGAAGCTTGGAAAAACCCATGACCAAAGCTCAATTGGAATCGAAGTTTAGTGATTTAGTCGTTCCGGTATTAGGCGCGGCGAAGTGTACGGCCTTGCTGCAAGAGTGTTGGTCGCTTTCGAGCTCGGTCAATTTTAAGGCTTTACTTGCGCAAGCGGCTCGCGCCTAAGGCATAGGCCTAAATTCGAGAGGCGCTTGGATTGTCAAAAAAATCCAGGATAATTTGGGTTGCGTCGGGCGGGGAGGGGTCATTAAAGGCGAAGCTTGCGTCACCCCCGCTCCAGGCGTGCGCTAAGCCCGCAATGCGCAACACGTCTACACAGTCTTGTCCCTGGATTTTGAATTGTTCGCGGGAGATTTTGCGACCCGCCACGGCACTTTCGCGGCGCTCATCAGGCCTGCGCAATGGTGAGAGCACGGGGGATTCGCCATTGAGGGCGAGCATCTGACGAGCCAGCTCGTCGGCATGAGCGGGGGAGGCAACGGTATCCTCGTCGCCATGGATAATCAGGCTGCGCAGCATCGGCACCGTTTCATGGGCCGAGACCCGGTGAGCAAGATCGGTCACATCGACATCGGTAGTGCCTTTCATCACTTTTACGGCGCTGACCGCCGAGCTCGCTGCACCATCAGCGAGCCCGGACACGAACGCTGCGGCTCTAAACTCGCTATGTGCATGAACGGCGACGCAAGCGGCCAGGGCTGCACCTGAAGACATGCCCGCGATCCATACCCGATCAGGGTCAATATTCCAACGGGATCGAATAAAGCGCGTTTGAGCAACAATCAAGGCGGTTTCGCCGACACCGTTCTGAGTGGCCTGATCAAACCAGTTCCAGCAGCCTAGTGGGTTCGCCCATTTTGACTGACGTGGCATGAGCACCAAGAATCCGCGCTGATCAGCCCACTGGGTGATGCGAGTACCATCCCGAAACGCTTCCGCGCTTTGCCGGCAGCCGTGCAACCACACCACTAAAGGTGCCGCTTGATAATCTCGATAACTCGCCGGAACATAGAGCATGAAGCTTCGTGAAGGCCGGACAAATGGTGCCGCCGCGAGTCGTGCCAGGGGTTCGCGGGTATAGCCGCGCAGGCAGTAACCTAGGGCAGGTGGCTCTGAGGTCTCGAGTTTCCGATCCGGCGCTTGTTGATCCAAAGCTTGCGGATCCAAAGCTTGCGGATCCAAACGCTTCGGGTCTAAACTATTGCTGACGCTCGACAGCATTGCAGGGTAGCTGCTCGGATAGATATAGCTGCCCTGTAAGGCATTGTGCAGTGCGGGTGTCAGCCAAGGCTTGGTTTTCACCTGGTTCATAGGGTTTTTGACAATTCTGCTGTGCTGCCAGGAAGGGGTTTTCCCACTTTACAGGTCTTTGTGTTGCAATGCAACATTTCGTGAGTGATGGCTTTTGTATCTGAAAGTGACGGTGCCCTGTAGAATTCACCCTCCCCAAGCGCCTTCGCCCACCTTTGAAGAGGAGCACACCATGCCAGGCCTACTACCGAATGTTG
>JANLRI010000564.1:0-12920 GCA_031361565.1 Betaproteobacteria bacterium
GAATTTGAATCGAATTGTAAAGGCTCGCAAGGACATTCCCGCGCGCCTCCTATAATTCACCCCTATGAAATACGCGTTACTAGAAGAAGCCGGGGAACTGAAAACCGGCACCGTGCTGTCTGAAGCGGAAAGCTCCTATCAAATTGAGCTGGATACTGGGCGTCGGGTGAAGGTGAAAGCCGCCCAGGTTTACCTGCGCTTTGAGCAACCCGAGTCACGCCTGCTCCTGCCTCAGGCTCAGGCCCTGGCCGATACCATGGAGCTGGATTTTTTATGGGAATGTGCGCCCAAGGAAGAGTTTGGCTTTGCCTCTTTTGCCCAAGATTACTACGGTGAGAAGCCCAGTAGCGTGCAAAGCGCGGCCCTTCTCATCAAGCTGCAATCGGCACCGATCTATTTCCAGCGGCGCGGCAAGGGGCAATTTTTACCTGCGCCGATCGAAACCATCCGCATTGCTTTAGTTGCGGTTGAAAAGCGCAAGGCGCAAGAAGCCCAGGTGAGTGAATGGGCCGGGCAGTTGGTCGCTGGGGTGTTGCCCGGCACGATCGGCGAGCAAGCCTTGCGTTTTATTACCCGTCCAGACAAGAATACTTTGGAGTACAAGGCCTTTGATAAGGCTCTCCAAGAGCTCAAGACTTCGCCTGAAAAATTGCTGCTCAAGCTTGGCGCGTTTAGTTCTGCGCATGCCATTCATCATGCCCGCTTTGAGCTGGACTTATTCCCGAAGGGCATTGCTTTTGCCCCCCATTTGTTGGCGAAAGAAGCGGAGAAATCCGCTAAGAGCGAAGGTCCAAATGGTGGCAGTATGGGCGCCCTGGCGAAAACCAAAGCGGATCCGGCCTCGGGTGGCAAGGGCAATGGCTTGAGTAGCCTTGGCGGCTTGGCGGGTCTAGGCCAGTTGGCTGGTTTGGCTCAGCTCAAACAACTCGTGAAAGGTCCTGACAAAGCGCTTGAGCTTTCCAAAGCGCAGCCCTTTTCAATTGATGATTCAACCACCACCGAGATCGATGATTGCCTGTCCGTGCAAACCCTGCCGGATGGCCGCTTTCGGATCGGTGTGCATATCGCCGCGCCAGCGCACGCGATTGAACATGACAGCCCCTTAGACAAAGTCGCTCGTGAACGCATGTCGACCGTGTATATGCCCGGCGAAAAAATTACCATGTTGCCCGGCGAAGTCGTGGCCCGTTATTCCCTGGATGCGGGTCGTGAGGTGCCTGCTCTGTCCATTTATGTAGATCTGGACGAGACTGGCCAAAAGGTTATCGCCACCGAATCCAGGCTGGAGCTGATCAAGGTGTGGGCCAATCTGCGACATGACCAACTGGATGCCTTGGTTAATGAAGAGGCCTTGGAGCAACCCACCAGCAGCGCGGGTCAGGCGATGGACATTCTGCCCCAAGCGGCAGCTTTGCGCGTGCTGTGGAAGCTTACCTTGGCGCAGTGCCTTGAGCGTGAAAAAGTGCGTGGTAAGCCGGAAGCCCGCTTTCGCACCGATTTCAGCTTCTATGTTGATAACGATTTTGTACGGATTATCCAGCGCCGTCGTGATGCACCGCTTGATCGCATCGTGGCCGAGCTGATGATCCTCGCCAATAGTCGCTGGGGTAAGCTGCTTGCCGACCATAAGACGGCGGGGCTGTATCGCTCGCAACAGGGCGGACGAGTGCGCATGAGTACCCATGCACTGCCCCATGACGGACTCGGTGTCGCTCAATACATGTGGAGCACCTCACCGCTACGACGCTATGTAGATTTCGTGAACCAGCGCCAGCTCATCGCCGTGCTGCGCGAGGCCCAAGCCCCTTATGGCCCTCGTGATCCTGCCCTGTTCGCCATTCTGTCTGGCTTTGATGCTCGCTATGGTGCTTACTCCGACATTCAAGATCGCATGGAGCGTTATTGGTGCCTGCGTTGGCTGGAACAAGAAGCCGTCAAAGCGGACGGGCCACGCCGCCACTTCGAAGCTGTTTGCGTGCGCGAGGAAACGGTACGATTGGCCGACGCACCCTTGTACTTTCGCCTAACTGGCTTGCCCGCGATGGCTCCGGGACGTCGTTTCGAAGTGGAAATTCTCGAAACCGATTTGCTTGAGCTCACGGTGCACGGACGCTTTGTCAAATTAATGCAAGGTGAAGCTGTGATGGCGGAGCCCGAGGAAGAGTTGCTGACCGAAGTGCTCAATGAGATGTCCGATGAGTCTGTCAATGACTCTGTCAATGAGTCTGTCAATGAGTCTGTCAATGAGTCGGGTGAAGGCGAAATTTCGTTGGATGGCGATGAATCGTTGAGCTCTGAGAACAAGGCGAGCAGCACCCATGCTGCGCTTGAGGTGGTGGGCGGTGCCTCGTGATGAGTAGCCTGAGGCTTGCTCCGATCAACGAGAGCTTGAAGCGCTTATGGGGTGGTGATCGTGCCTTGGCGATCGGCATTATTGCGTCGGTGCTGTTGCATGTCGTCCTGCTGTTTATGCGCTTTGCACCGCCCGAGCCCATGCGTATGGGTGCTCTGGACAGCAAGCTTGACGTCATCTTGCTGAACGCCCAAACAGATGCCAAGCCGATCAAGCCGGATGCCGTGGCCCAGGCCAATATGGAAGCTGGTGGCGATCAGGACAAGGGCCGCGCCACGTCGCCCCTGGTGGCCGATACGGTGCGCGCCGATGGTGAGGCGCTTCTGGTGCAAAAGCGCCGCATGCAAGAGCTGGAGAATCAACAAAAGCAGATGCTGGCGGTCGCAAAAGAGCGGCCTTTGTTGGCTGATCCCGATCAAAAATCGGAGAGCGGCGAAGCCAGCGGCAAAGACGAAAACGATGTTGATCAGGTGATTCGTCGCCTGCAAGCGCAAATCGACAAGCAAATCAGCGATTACAACAAGCGCCCGCGCCGCCTTACCTACGGGGTGAATGCAGTGGGTGTGAGTTATGCTCGTTATGTCTCCGATTGGACCAACAAAATCGAAGAAATCGGTACGGACCGTTACCCTAAAGAGGCGCGAGGTAAGTTTTATGACTCCCTCATTATTACCGTCGAGATTGATAAAGAGGGCAACGTGGTAGAGGTGCTTCTCAACAAGAAATCGCGCTACGACGCGCTCAACAAGGCGGTGAAGCAAATTGTGTATGCGGGCGCGCCGTATGAGAAGTTCACGTCCGACATGGTTCGTGAAGGCGATATTTTGCAGATTGTTCGTACCTGGACCTTCACCAATGGTCAGCTTGAGGTTGAGGCTCCGAAGTGAAGGCCGTGCATGAGGGAAAATCTCAGTACTTTGTATTGGGCAATCCGATTGCGCACAGTCGATCACCTTTTATTCATCGTGCCTTTGCGGACCAAACACAGCAGGTGATGAGCTACGGTTTGAAGCTTGTTGAATTGGAGCAGTTTGCAAGTACGCTTGACCAGCTTCGCCAAGAATCGGCTTTCCATGGTTGCAATGTCACGCTACCTTTTAAGTTGCAGGCCTTGGCCTATGCTCAATCGCATCATGCCCAAATTAGCGAGCGCGCACTCATGGCAGGGGCCGTCAACACCTTGAAGTTTGAAGGTCAGGAGATGTGGGCTGACAATACGGATGGCGTGGGGATGGTGAATGACATCACACAACGCCAAGCAGTGACTCTGCGCGGGGCTCAAGTGCTCTTGCTCGGTGCAGGCGGCGCGGCGAGAGGGGTCATTTTGCCCTTGCTTGATGCCGGCGTGCATCGCATTGTGCTGGCTAACCGGAATCTGGAAAAAGCCAGGGCTTTGGTCGAATCAATCGATCAACACACTTCCGAACATCGCGGCAAAGTTGCGGCAAGCACGCTTGAGCGAGCCTTGAGCGCCGGGGGTGATATCGTGATCAATGCAACATCGTCGGCGTTTATACAAAGTGGCCCCGACCTTACCGAGCAGCTCAGCACGCTGCATGGCCGGGATTCCGGTCCGCTTACGCACTTCAAACTGGCCTACGATATGGGCTATGGCTCGGTCCCGTCGCGGTTCATGCTTTGGGCGCAAGACAAGGGCTATATCACGGTCTGTGATGGTCTCGGCATGTTGGTGGAACAGGCGGCTGAATCTTTTAGCCTGTGGCGAGGGGTTCGGCCCGACGTAAACTCAGTGTACAGCGAGCTCCGCGCCCTTCTGAGTGCGCCTGCACACCCGGTTTCAGTGCTTCCCTAAGATTGGCCGGCGCGCGCTGCATGAAACGTCTTGACTGTGAGATGCGTTCGACATGAAGCGTCTTCGCGTCTTTCTTAAAGGGTTGGGCGTAGTGCTCGGTGTGATCCTGTTGGTGCTACTCGCGCTCCAGCTTTGGTTCTTCGCACACGTGCTGTGGTACAAGAGCCATAACCCTGAATCCACATCTTTTATGCGGGCTCAGTACGAAGTGCTCAAGGGCAAGAACCCCGATGTGCGCTTGCGCTATCAATGGATACCTTATCCCAGCATTTCCAAGCACCTCAAAAATGCCGTGCTGGCTGCAGAGGATGCCAATTTCACCGATCACGATGGCGTAGATTGGGACTCCATTGAAGCCGCTTACGAGAAAAATCTTAAAAAGGGGAAAATCATGCGGGGAGGCTCCACCATCACCATGCAGCTCGCCAAAAATCTTTTTCTTTCTGGTGAGCGCAGCTACCTTCGCAAAGCCCAAGAACTGCTTATCACCTATATGATTGAAGCTGTCATGGATAAAGAGCGCATCCTGGAAATTTATCTCAATGTTGCCGAGTGGGGCGTTGGCGTGTTTGGTTGCGAGGAAGGCGCGCGCCACTATTTCAATATTTCGGCCGCTCAGCTCAGTACCGCACAAGCCGCACGTATGGCGGCGATGTTGCCACGACCAAGGTTTTATGACGTCAACCGCTCCAGCCGATATCTGGCTCGGCGGACCTCCATGATCATGCGCGGGATGGGCGCGGTTGAGGCGCCATGATCTATTGCGATGGCCCTCTTGACTAAACAATGATGTCCGTTATCCCCCATGCGATCTTGCCGCTCGGTGATTCAGCGGTGTATGTCGAGTTCTCCGAAGTGCTCGACCTCGCGGTGAACGAGGCGGCACAGGCCCTGGCCGCCAAAATAAGGGCCAAAGCCCCGGTATGGATTGTGGATGTCGTGCCCACGCTTGGTGGTGTTGCCCTGCACTTTGATGTTGAGCATGCCGACCTGCCCGACGCTCCCCTGGAAGCGGCACAAACCCTGGTGAGCAAGTGTCTGGGCATGCCAGACGACGTGGCTTTGGACGCCGGTCGCGTGATAGAAATACCGGTGTGTTACGAGGCCGAATTTGGTCTGGATTTAGCGGATATTGCGACGCGGGTAGGCCTGTCGGTTGAGGAGGTGGTTCAACGACACGCCGCGGCCGAGTACAGGGTATTAATGATGGGCTTTGTGCCCGGCGGGCCCTATATGGGCGGCTTGGACCCTGCAATCAATTTGCCGCGTCGTAGCTCGCCTCGCACCAAGGTCATCCAAGGCTCGGTGGCGCTGGCCAATTTGCAGGTGGTGATCTATCCTTTTACAACACCAGGGGGCTGGCATATTGTGGGTCGCACGCCCTCGCGATTGTTTGATGCTGAGCGCGATCCGGCTTGTCTTTTAGCGCCGCGTGATCGGGTGCGTTTTGTGCCGATCAGTGCGACTGAGTTTCGTCGCCTTGAAGGTCGCGAGGCACTGCGATGAGCACGAGTGCTTTGCGCGCAGCGCCGAAGGGCATGGAAGTGGTCCGGCCCGGCATGTTGAGCACCCTGCAAGACTTGGGCCGATTTGGTCAGCAACAATTAGGTATTGTTCCAAGCGGGGCGATGGATACGGTGGCGCATCGCTTGGCGAACGCACTGGTCGGCAACCAACTCCACGAAGCGACCCTCGAAGTCACCTTGCTTGGGCCTGAACTGCTTTTTCACCAAGAAGCCCTCGTTGCCCTCAGCGGTGCGCGCTTTGATGCTTTACTGGATGGCCAGCCACTTCCCTCAGATCGCCCGGTCTTGGTACCCGCCGGAGGCCGCCTGAAAATGCGCCAAGCCACAACGGGTGCACGTGGCTATCTCGCCGTGGCTGGCGGATTCCCGGTCGTGCCGGTATTGGGTAGCCGGAGCACCTATTTACCGGCCGGATTTGGCGGCTGGAAGGGGCGAGCTCTCGTGGCAGGCGATTGCCTCGATCTGCATTCAGACGTGACTACGATTTCTCTTTCTCGCTTTGGGAAATTGGAGGTGCGCGGTGTTGAGCGCAGTGTGCGTTGGTCGGCGCCCTCCTTGACCCTACCTGATCGACAAGCGCTCACCGTGCACGCGCTTCCTGGCATGCATTTCGGCTGGTTTACCGACCAGGCGCAAAGTGATATTTTCGAGGCAAGTTGGCGCGTATTAGCAGACTCTAACCGCATCGGGTTTCGCCTGACCGGGCCGGAACTCAAGCGCGATAAGACCGGCGATATTATCTCCGGTCCGACCTGCCTCGGCACGGTGCAAGTCCCGGCAGGTGGCTTACCCATCGTACTGATGGCGGACCATCAAACGACCGGCGGCTATGCCAAGATTTTGGAGGTGGCCAGTGCAGATAGCGCCCGCTTGGCCCAACTGGCGCCGGGTGGCAGCTTACGTTTTATGCGTTGCAGCCTGGAGGAGGCCTTGCAGCGCCGCCGTCGCTCCAAAGCTGATTTGATGGTCAAAATTACCGCGATTCAAGCCAAGTATGGTCAACTCACTATTTCTTAAGGACGCCCCATGGCAACGATCGATCTGAACTGCGATATGGGTGAGAGCTACGGTGCCTGGAAGATGGGTGCGGACGCGCTTATCATGCCCTTTATTTCCTCGGCGAATATCGCCTGTGGCTTTCATGCAGGCGATCCCGCCACCATTCGAAAAACGGTCAAGCTTGCGCACGATCATGGTGTGGCCATTGGGGCCCATCCAAGCTTGCCCGACTTGATGGGCTTTGGTCGACGCGTGATGCAGATCAAGCCACAAGAAATGTACGATCTTGTTCTGTATCAGGCCGGGGCCGTCAAAGCGTTTGCAGAAGCGATAGGTGGCAAGCTACATCATGTCAAATGCCATGGCGCGCTATACAACATGTCGACCGACGATGTAGGCTTGTCGCAAGCGATGGCTCAAGCCGTCAAGGACTTAGGAGGCGAGGTGATTTTGTACGGCCTTGCCAATAGCCCGATGCTAGAGACCGCCCGTAAGATGGGCTTAAGAGTGGCGGGTGAGGCCTTTGCCGACCGTGGGTATACCGATGCGGGGCGGCTTGCATCGCGCGACGACCCTAAAGGCATGATTGTGGATGAGGCGCAATCGGTTGCCCAGGCCTTGCAAATTATTGAGGCAGGGGCCGTCACCAGTACGAGCGGCAAGCCCGTGGCTGTGGCCGCGCAAACGCTGTGCCTGCATGGTGATCAGCCTGATGCTGTCGCGTTTGCGAAGGCCTTGCGTACCGTGTTTGCGAGTCGGGGCATCGCCGTGGCGGCGATTTGATGCACGATCCTCAAAGCCGAATGGCCTTGCGACTTCCTTCAAGTCGGAACACTTTAACGGGGGTCTCAAAGCAAGCTCGGAGACTCGCTTGCACCTCCTCGTCACTGGCCTCGGATAAGTTCATTTGTTGGCTCACCTTTCCATGTTTCATCAGCAAAAGGTGATCCGCCTTCATGGCAAAATTCAGATCATGGGTGCTGTAGATGCAAGCATTGCTGCTTGCCGCTTGATTGTGATGTGCTTGCATGGCTCGCTCTAGACTAATCTGATGTTGTAGATCAAGATGGTTGCTTGGCTCATCCAAGAGCAAGATCGGACTTTGAACCGCAAATACTCTGGCCAGTTGCGCGCGTTGTAACTCGCCGCCGGAGATGTGTTGAAGGGCTTCAAAACGCAAGCTCAAGAGATCAAAGGCCTGCAGATAGTGCTCAAGCACCGCTGTCGAACTTTTCGTTGCTTGCATGGTCCAGCCGAAGGTCGCAAGGTTGGCGAGTTCGATCAAACCTTGCACGGTGAGCAGACTGGTCTGAAAACTTTCAGCCGCTTGCAATGTTTGAACGTCTTGCGCCAACCAGGCGATGGTCTTGGCGCGTTTTGCCGCTGACATATTTTCGAGTGGTTCACCTTGAACGAGTATCTCGCCTTGAACCTTTAGCGTAGCCGGTAACAGTCCGACGAGTGCGTGCAAAAGAGTCGACTTGCCTGAGCCGTTCGAGCCTAGAATGGCCGTGAGGCCTGGTTCAATATAAAGATCTATCGGTCCGAGTAGACGACGATGCGTGGCATCGCACCTGAGTGCCCGTACCGTAAATCGCGGCGGGTGAGCACTCATCGCAGACCTCGCCGGCCGGTGCTGAGTAAACTCAGCAAATAAACGCCGCCCAGCAAGGCCGTGATCACCCCGACGGGCATTTCACTAGGCCAGAACAAAATGCGAGCCAGAAAATCGCTGAGCACGAGCAAGATGCCTCCGGCCATGGCGCTGAGCGTGAGTAGTAGTTTCAAGTTGTTAACCAAGCTCTTGTGAAAAACGCCTCGCACCATGTGGGCTGCACCTAAACCAACGAAAGCCAGCATGCCGCAGTAGGTCACGCTGGCTGCACTAAGGAGGGCGATCATGGCCACGAGCGTCCAGCGTATCCCCAGGACGGGCAGGCCAAGGCTGCGCGCGGTGCGGTCACCCAGAGCCATGGCTTCCATAGGTCTCGCCAAGCGAGTGCTGACCAAGAGACTCAGGGCGAGGGCGGGGAGCATCATTTTGCTGGCTTGCCAGTCTAGTAAGTGGGTCTGGCCGAGCATAAACAGTTGACTGACCCGCAGATGCTCCGGGTGCTGGACGAGCAAGAGGGCCACCAGAGCGCTCAATACAATCGAAATCACGAAACCGGCCAGCAGCAGGGCATCGCGCCCTCGCGCCAAAGCCACCGCTAAGGCGACCGCCAACAATGCGCCGACAAACGCAAACTCTATGCGCACGGCTCCTAGCAGCACCAAGGATAGGGTGACGCCCAAGCCTGCACCGGAGGCGCTGCCGATCAAATAAGGATCGGCGAGCGGGTTACGGAACAAGCTTTGAGCAATTGCGCCGCCGAGACCCAGGCAGGCGCCCGCAGCCCATGCACCGACAATTCTTGGCAAGCGCACATCCAGCAGCATCGACCTCAAGGCTCCAGACTCAGCCGGGCTTAGTTGCGCCATCGGCCACCACAGGTCGGCACTGGCGATCAGTGCCAGGGTTAGGCTGATCAGTAGCAGGAGCGCGATCAAGGCACCAGCGCTCGGCGCTTTTGCCTTAACCGTGGCGGGCAACATGCTCAACGGTCCCGTTTGTTTTTTTGCAGGCAAGCGGCCATCAAGGCGCTCGCCTCTGCCACTCTTGGGCCGGGTCGAACCAGGATGTTCAATTGCTCCAATGTCCACTGACAAAGGTGGTCTTGCTTGATCGCGTTCAAGGTATTCCAACCGGGGCGTTGAGCAAGGCTGGGTCCGCTATGCATTTGCATGATCACCTCGGGTTGCTGGGCCAACACAAACTCTGGGGCAAGCTTGGGAAATGCGCCGAGGGTGCTAGCCACAATGTTCTGAGCGCCCAGAGCCGTCAGTAATTCGCCTAAATAGGAGTTCGGTCCGGCGGCATAGAGCGCGGAATCGACTTCGATATACACCTTGATCTTGCGACTCAAGGCGAGGGCTTTGGCTTGGGCTTGAATGGTCAATTGAGTCTCCTCCCAAAGCTTGGAGGCGCGCATTGGCCGGTTTGGCTTTAGCTGACGTTCAATTTCCAAGAGTGCATATCGAATATCCTGAAGATTGTCACTGCGCAGCTCCAGCAAGCGATAGCCCAAGGCTTTAAGTCGCTCGTTTAATCGCCCTCCAGGATGGGTCAGGATCAAATCGGGTTTGAGCCGAATCAGCGCTTCCAATGAGGTGTCGTCCAGTGCGCCGAGCTTGGGAAGTGTCTGAATCGATGCAGGCCAATCTGAATGTCGGTCGGTGGCCACCAGGAGCTCGCAGGCACCAAGTAAGCAGACAGCTTCCGTGAGCGCAGGCATCAAGCTGATAATGCGTTGCGGAGGCGCCTCCACATCAAGCCGCACTCCTGGTCTCACATCTTGTGCGAGCAGCGGCTGGACGGCCGTCATCGACAAAAAAATGAGTGAGGCCAGGAGGCGCATGCGCAGGATCTTGGTTTTAGGGCTTGGGCTGATAACTAAGCGTTAAAAACACCTGCCGTCCCGCTTGGTTGTAACCATAGGCCGTTTCATAAGTCTTGTTGCTCAGATTGTTCAGGTTTAAGCCCATCGACCAGTCCCGATTGATTGGCATACGGGCACGCACATCCACCAAGCCGTAGCCGCCTAACACCGTGGTATTGGCCGCGTCATCATAGCGCTTACCTGCCGCTCGCAGGCCGCCGCCGAGTTGCCAGGCACCAAAGTCGTAGTCTGCCGATAGGCGCAGGTTTTGACGGGCACGACGCGGCAAGAGATTTCCTTGCTGCGCTCCTCCGCTATCGTTGATGGGCTGAGTGAGATCCAGCGAGGCATTCATGGTCCAAGGCCCCGCGCGGTGACGAACTTGTGCGCTTAGACCTTGAATCTGTGCCGTATCAAGGTTGACCGGGGTAAACAAGGTCGGGTCGACGACAATCAAATCACGAATGGTTTGTTTAAATACGATCAGCTTAACTTCGCTCGGCGTGCTGTTACGAGCACCCGAGCCGCCCGAGCCGCCCAGCCCAAGATTACCGGTGTAACGCAGGCCAATCTCGCGACTAATGGAACTCTCAGGCTTCAGGCCAGAGTTGCCAAAAAATGGGAAATACAAGTTGTTAAAGCTCGGTGCGGCAAAACCGCTGGCGAGCGAACCTTGGATGCGCCACGCCGGGCTTAGGCGGTAGGCCAGCCCAAGATTGCCTGTGCCTTTGCCACCGTACTGAGAGTTACGGTCGTGGCGCACACTGGTTTGCCATTGCCAGTCACCGCGCTGCATGTTCCAACCCAACCAAGCGCTTTGAATGCTGCGTTGGTCTGGCGTGAAATTGGGCGTGGCGAACAGATCGGTCAGGCTGACACTTTGCTGGAGGTTTTCCAAACCAAGGCTCCAGGTACCCATTGAGCTACTCAGGCGATTCACCCAGGCGATTTGAGTCTGTTTAGTCGTGAACGTACTGATAAAGAAACTATTGAGCGCTTCCACAGTATCGCTCACATCTTTGCTTTGGCCGACACTGAGTTGCGTCGTCCAGTGCGGGCTGAGACGCCCGTCCACACTCAGGGAGAGGCTTTGAGCCTGCAGTTTGGTGCGGCCACTTTGCTTGGGGTTGAGAGGGTCGAAACCTTCATCAAAGTCGGTGCGCGCTTGGGAGTTCAGCGCCGACAAGCGGACGGCCCAATCACGATTAAAACGATAGCCAAGATTCAGGCTAAGCGAATTCTGACGAAAGCCGTCGGCATCGGGGTGATAGGTGCCAAACGGCGGAAAACCCAGCGCATTGGGATTGGTTGCAGAGAAGCCATTACTACGGGTGTGTTGTACTTGCAGGCTGTAGTCGAACGACTCCTGACGACCCGCAAAGCCCGTGCCGATTTGCCCGAAGCCCTGCGAACCCAAGCTCAATTGAGCGTTGGGTATAAAAGCTTTGCCCGAACCCTCACCGGTTTTAGTAAAGATTTGAATCACTCCGCCCAAGGCATCGCTGCCGTACAGGCTACTCATCGGCCCACGCACAATTTCGATGCGTTCAATCTGCCCAAGGGGGATATTTTCCAGTGCCGGGTTGCCCGCCGTGGCTGACCCAAAGCGCATGCCATCGATGAGCACCAATACATGGTTGGAGTTGGTGCCGCGCACGAATGCCGAGCTGGTCGCCCCGAGGCCGCCACTCATCGAAATTTCGAGGCCCGCCTGTTGGGCGAGTAGCTCGGCGAGATTGCGCGCCGGGTTGCGTTGAATTTCTGCGGGGCCAATGACGGTCACGTCGGCCACGGCTTGGTTGATCGGTAGGGCGTCGCGGGTGGCCGTCACCATCATTTCAGGTTGCAAGGGAGCGCTTGCTTGTGCCGCAAGGGCGCCGCTGAACAGGCTAGTAGAGGCCGTCAGGCCAAGTAGAAAGAGGGGTTTCATAGAATCCAGGAGCAAAAGCGCCTGACCCGCTTCCCCGCAGGTCGTGGCGAAACAAGCGGATTGCTCCGCTCGGTGCATTGGCCGGTATCCGGGCTGATGAACGACCTTGATAAGCCTTCCCAGTCAGTAAGCCGACCAGTGGCGTTATCATCAAAGTGGAATCCTTTTAGCCTGGGCTCTTCACACGAGGTGAGGGGCCGCAGGTTCAGAGTCCGTTCATCGTACCGTTGCGGGGGCAGCGCTGATTAGCTTCCCGTTTAACTCATCTCAAGGCAGAAAAGGCAAACTTTCAGACCCAGAGACGGAGCACCAATAGCCCTATTCTATTTCATCGGTGATAATCCGCCCAGAATCCTCCATCCAGCGTGACCAGTAACACTCTCCGGAAAATGAACGCCCCCTTCGAGCAACTCAGTCCTGAACCGCAAGCGCCTGCCGATCATGAAGCCGCCGGGGTTGCGCTCGGCCGGGTTCAGGCCCTGCTGGTGGATCATCCCGTCCTGGCCGACTTGGCGGGTCGCGAAGATCTGCGCGATCAAGCGTTCTTGGGAGAGCTGATCGAGCAACTGGTTCTTAAGTACGACTTTGCAGACCTGCGTGAGGCGATTGACCCTTTGCATCCGGCTGACGTGGCCTTCGTGCTGGAGGCTTTGCCACGCAATGAACGCTTGGTGGTCTTTGAGCTGATTAAGGCTTCGCTGGATGGCGATGTGCTCTTGCATCTTTCCGAGCCAGTACGCGAGAGTGTGATTGCCTCGATGGATACCGAGGAGCTGGTCGACGCGGTTGAAAGCCTGGATGCCGACGAGATTGCCGATCT
>JANLRI010000608.1:0-2708 GCA_031361565.1 Betaproteobacteria bacterium
TAGTCGATGTCTCCTGGTCTTGGCACGCCATACATTTCTTGTGCCTTGAAGTAACAAGCGAAGGCGTCGATCTCGGCCGGGCTACGTCCCGTACCTTCAAAGTATGCAATGGTTTTATCGTCGACCGGAAAAAAGCCCATGGTGGCACCATATTCCGGAGCCATATTGGCAATAGTGGCGCGATCTGGTAAGGGGAGGGTGGCCGTGCCTTCGCCAAAAAATTCGACAAACTTGCCGACGACTTTGTGTTTACGAAGAAGTTCGGTGACCGTCAACACCAAATCGGTGGCGGTGCAGCCTTCACGCAACTGTCCTGTGAGCTCGAGTCCGACCACATCTGGCGTAAGAAAGTAGACCGGTTGGCCAAGCATGGCCGCTTCAGCTTCAATGCCGCCAACTCCCCAACCGACCACACCAATGCCATTGATCATGGTGGTGTGGCTATCGGTTCCCACCAAGGTGTCGGGGTAATACACGGCGTCCTTGGTTTTGTGAACACCCCGTGCAAGATACTCAAGATTCACCTGATGAACAATTCCGAAGCCCGGTGGCACAACGCCGAAAGTATCGAACGCCAGCATGCCCCATTTCATAAATTGATAGCGCTCCTTGTTGCGGGAGAACTCCAACTTCATATTCAAATCGAGCGAGTCTTTTCTGCCAAAATGATCGATCATTACAGAATGGTCGACCACCAGATCGACCGGTACAAGAGGCTCTATCGACTTAGCATTCTTACCGAGGCTTGCCGCCACATTGCGCATGGCGGCCAAATCGGCTAAAAGCGGAACTCCAGTGAAATCTTGAAGGACTACTCGAGCAACAACGAAAGGAATTTCATCTACGCGGTGCGCCGTAGGCGCCCAGTTCACGAGCTGGCGCACGTGTTGTTCGGTGACTTTTTTGCCGTCGAGATTGCGTAGCACCGCTTCCAAAACGATACGAATCGAGATGGGCAGACGAGAGAGTTTCGGGTAGGTCTTGGCGAGGGCCGGAAGGGAATAGAACTTAGCCGGTTTGCCCGAGGCGAGCTTGAATGACTTAAGCGTATCGAGATAGTTGTGTCTCACGAGGAACTCCTAAGGAAAGCTCAACTCTAATCCTATTTTTGCGCTTTGGGTTTGCGGCCTTTTTTGGGTGGACGGGGTTCCGGTTCGGGCTTGAAGCTGCCGTCATGCATGTTCAGTGTACCCATGCCAGGGACGACCGAATCGCCAGGCTTTTGTCCGGCCAAACACGGCCCGAGATACCGTCCCTCAAGCGCGTCTTTATCTTCGCGTTTCACGCCACCTAGCGGCGGCTCGTAGTTGACATTGGTGTCGATGCGATAAAAGCCCTCGAAGTCGCCACTCGCGATACTGCGACTGGTCACTACTCTCTTACCTTCCTTGCAAATAGACTCCGCCATCCACGCCTCTCCGGCGCGTTTGAAGGAGCCGAACTTGCAACTGCCCTTGTTTGCGGCCACACGGTCCAAGGCGTGATCGGCCTGGTCGGTTTTGTCGCCGACGCAGAACTGGGTGGCCGGCATGCCGGTGGCTTGCAAGCCTACCGTTCTAAGTTCCCAAAGGCCCTCCTTGCGCTTGGGAAATTCTGTGTTGGCGAGACTTGCCGTGGCGAGGGCGCTCAAAATCACTCCAAGCACCATGCCAATCTTTGAAAGAAAACGATTACCATTCATCGATTGAGTTTTGCTTAGGTCTTGCTCGTCACTTGTTTTGGGTCAAAGCTTGCATTCGTTGGCGAGCATTTGGCCTCGCTTCGTGTCGAGAATGAAGGCCTTCGCCGAAATGACAACCCAGGCGAGCCCAGCCTTGCTGTCTTCGAACCTTTTGGCTCCGCTTTGAGTAGGGACAGAATGCAGGTTGACATCTTTTCCGTTCCAATTTACTTGGACGCCCGAACCGTCAGTGGCGACTCGCTTAACCAAAACCCGCTTACCAAGTTCGCAGCGATGTAAGCCCGCATTGACAACAATGGCCATAATCTCTGGTTCTGAATCTGCGGCCTTCGGCGAAACAGCAGGAGAGGATGCGCTCGCAACCGGGGCGCTCGCCGCAGGCGTCGGGGTGCTGGCACGCGGTGGTGGGGCCGGGGCAGGTGCCGGAACCCCGATCGGTGCCGGTGCAGATTTGTCCATCATTCCCGTCTCGATCGGCTTCATCGGTGGAGGAGCACTTTCCGAGGTACCCCGACCCGTTGAATTGCAGGCTGCAAGCATGCTCGCCAAGGCTAGACCGGCCGTGGCTTTGAGCAGGGTGGGAATACGTTGAGTGCAGCGAATCGTAATGGTCGATGGGCTAAGCATATCGGAATCTCCAAGTTCAAATGTGCCGGGATGATCTCACGACCAGCACGGCTTTGACCATGGAGCGGCTTTTTTTGGGCTAAAGGAGCCGTTTTTCCGACAAGCGGCCCCCGTAGCTAATGGTTCCAGTAAATAATTACTTGCGCTTTCCGAGTGAAACGAATTTTAAGTTCTCAGGGCCAGTGTAATTACCACTTGGCCGAATGATCTTGTTGTCGATGCGTTGTTCAACCACGTGAGCGGACCAACCAGAAGTACGAGCAATCACGAAAAGTGGCGTGAACATCGCCGTAGGTACGCCCATCATGTGGTAGCTCACTGCTGAGAACCAATCCAGATTGGGGAACATTTTTTTGATATCCCACATCACGGTTTCCAGCCGTTCGGCGATGTTGAACAT
>JANLRI010000659.1:0-2797 GCA_031361565.1 Betaproteobacteria bacterium
ATCGTGCCGTTTTGCAGCAAAGGAATCCGGTTGCTGGAGGTGACGGGTTGAAGATTAACCTTCAGATTCGGCATCTTCAACTCAGCCTTAACCGCATCCACCACCTTCACGCAAAGGTCCATGGCATAGCCAATCGGCTGCTGTTTGTCATCCAAATACGAAAAAGGGATTGAGGACTCACGATGACCGACGGTGATCTGGCCAGTTTCCTTGATCTTCTTCATCGTGCCGGTGAACTCTTGGGCGCTAGCACCAGAAGCAAAGGCCGCCGCACCCACAGCGACGAGCGCGGCAAGCATTAATTTCGATAGTTTCATTAGTGTCTCCAAAATATCAGGTGCACTCAAGTGCATTTACCAAAAATTCACTTTCGAGCCATCTCGCATTCACTTCGACGACCCGACTCTACTTAGCGGCGAATACTAACTCGACTCGCCATAGCCTTAACGCTCAGGGGGGAAATCCAGTTTACGACTGGGCTGAGTTAAAAACTCAGGTTTCAGCAATTGCGCCAATTGATCCGCTGAGAGCAATTTCTGTTCCAACACCAACTCCGCCACTGTTTTGTGACCCCGCATCGCCTCTCGAGCAATGCGCGTCGCGTTCTCATAACCGATATACGGGTTAAGCACCGTGGCCAAACCCGCCGAGCGCCGCACTCGCTCCGCCAACAACTCACGATTGGCGGTAATCCCCACCACGCAGTTGCGCGCCAAGGTTTGGCAACCGGCGCGCAGGTGATCGATGCTCTTGAACAAGCTCCACGCAATGATTGGCTCAAAGGCGTTGAGCTGCAATTGCCCAGCTTCGGAGGCCATTGTCACGGTCATATCGTTACCAATCACCTCGAAGGCAATTTGATTGACCACCTCGGGGATGATCGGGTTGACCTTGCCGGGCATGATGCTTGAGCCCGCTGCACGTTCAGGCAAATTAATCTCCTGAAACCCAGCCTGCGGGCCGGAGGAAAGCAAACGCAAATCATTGCAAACTTTTGAAACCTTGCAGGCAATGCGCTTCAGCACACCGGAAAGCTGTACAAAGGCGCCGGTATCTTGTGTGGCCTCAATATAGTCCGAGGCTTGGGTCAAAGGTAACCGGCTATTAAGGGCTAGCAATCGAACCACCAAGGGAGCGTACCTCGGGTCCGTGTTAATGCCCGTTCCGATGGCCGTCGCACCAAGATTGATCTCCGTAATCAAAAGGCGTGCCTCGCGAAGGCGCGCTTCGTCTTCGCCCAACATGACCGCATAGGTCCGAAATTCCTGCCCGAGAGTCATGGGCACGGCATCTTGCAACTGAGTGCGCCCCATCTTGAGGACATCATGAAACTCCTTCGCTTTGGCTTCGAAGGCGCTGCGCAGTTCGGCCATCGCCGCGAGCAACTTCTCAATCGCCAAACACGAGGCGACCCGCAAAGCCGTCGGATAAACATCATTGGTGCTTTGCGAGGCGTTGACATCCTCAATCGGGTGCAAGACTTTATAATCGCCTTTTGCGGCCCCAAGAATTTCCAAGGCGCGATTGGCAATGACCTCGTTCGCATTCATATTCGTCGAGGTGCCCGCTCCACCTTGAATGACATCAATCACAAATTGATCGCAAAGGTTTTGAGCACCTTGGTGCTGGGCAAAAAGTCCGCCATTGCGACGCTCGCAATCTGTGATCAATTGTTCGCAGGCGGCGAGAATCGCCTTGGCCTTGGCCTCAGTTAACACTCCAAGATCAAGGTTCGCTTGAGCCGCCGCCGCTTTCACCCACGCCAAGGACTTAATGAGATCGGGATAGGCACTCAGCTTAATGCCAGAGATCGGGAAGTTCTCGAGAGCACGCAAGGTGTGTACCCCCCAGTAAGCCTCGACGGGTATTGCACGCTCGCCTAGCAAGTCATGCTCGATTCGAGTGCCAGAGATCACGGTAGATTTTTGCATGAAGCGAACTGTATGCGGATCGCACTGCAACATGCCAATGCTATTTTGCGATGCCATTATGCAAAAAACACATACGGCTAAAAACGACCAAGCCAGCGTAAGACTGGAGAGTTTTCCACCTGCGGGGATTCAGTTCGAGCCTTGTGTGCTCGGGCGGCTTTTCACACCACGTTAGCGCTGTTCGGAGCACTCAGTGTCAGTGCCCATAGCAACGCAGCCGACGCCGACCTTGGCAAAACACTAGCTTGTTAATGAACCTTCCGAAATCTTGCCTCGCAAGGTCGATCTTCTAGTCGGCGCGCGACACCATCGCTAGCGGTCAATTGACCCTCTAGCGAATATCGATACGGGCTTCCAGAAGGTGAGGCCCCCAAGGTGTAGCGTGGATTCCCGGACTTTCCCTCCGCCAAAATGGTTAAGCGGCCGTTCGCATCAACCGAGCCTTGGTAACGAAGACTGGCATCCGGAACGGGATCCAACTGCTCTCCCTCAAGTCTTCCATTCTTAATGGAAACAGGAAACGAAATCTTATAACCCTCAGCTACTCGGCCGTTTTTAGCTTGATGACTAGGGCAATTCAACTGCATGTCCCACTTGCCGTCAAAAGCAACGCCTCCGTCGGCCGCCCGGATATAACCCGGGATGCACATTGAAATTAATATTCCGAAACACAGGCGTGTAAACATCTGATTACTCAGTTGAGAGTCAACCCATCAATTACGGTCCGACTGTAGACCTTATTTTGCACCAAATAATAGCTGGCCAAGAATTCTGTGCGGCAGAAAGGTGAATGGCGCTTAATTGGCGAGAAAGCGATGCGCGGCGTCATTCAGAAGACAACTTGATAATCACTTTGCCAGTTGCCC
>JANLRI010000677.1:0-3412 GCA_031361565.1 Betaproteobacteria bacterium
TTGCCATCATGGGCCAAAATTTAGGCGCCGGCGAGCTGCGTTTGGCCGATGTTGTGGTGACCCCTGAGATTGCGGAAATCTCAGCAGTCGGGTTTGCTCAAAGGCAAATCGCAATTGATGAGGGTGCCCATGCCATGCGTCGAAAGCTCGGCGAGCTTAAAAAGATACTGGCTAGATCTTGAGGGAAAAAGCCACTGGGTACAGGAAAAATGGGCCTTAGGCAAACCTCAAACCAAGCTCATTTGCGGCCACCACGGCTTGCGTTCGGTTATGAACCCCTAGGGTTCGCAACACGCCAGCGACGTGAACCTTGACCGTTCCTTCAGCGAGCGCAAGGCGCTTACAAATGATTTTGTTCGGCAAGCCTTGAAGAATAAGTTTCAGGACTTCAACTTGGCGCTGGGTTAAACCCAGTTCGCGTGGGTCGCCGCCTTTGGGGCGCTTTGGTTTACGGACGAGATCGCCCACCGTGCCGGTAGAGATCAGATCGAGCGGCACAAAGATGTGACCAGAAAGGACCATTTTGAGGGCGTGCGCGACGCCACCGCTTTCCATGGTCTTGGGCACATAGCCGACCGCTCCGTATTCAATACACTCCAGTATGGTTTCACGCGCGGTCTCGCCAGAGAGCACGACGAGTGGAACATGGGGGGCCGATTCTCGAAGCGCGAGGAGAGCATCCAGACCCACGCTATCGGGCAGACGTAGATCTAGTAAAATGAGGTCAATGCCGTGCGGGTCTTCGAGCATTTCTAGCGCGTGCGCCTTAGAGTCGGCGAAGTAGACCTGGCAACTATGGTCGAGATGGCGAATTGTTTCGCCGAGTGCGGCTCGCATGAGCGGATGATCATCGACCACCAAGATGTGCTTGCCTGGAGGCTGCAGACCCAGAGGACCCGATTGGGTAACCTGTCCGAGGTTAGGTTTAAAGGCCGGTCTTGCTGAAGCCGACGTTGCTTGTGGGTTCATTTTCTCTCTCCTGCTGGCCAGACTAACCTTGGCCTGGAGGATTGTAAAGTAGGCCCAATGGCCTAATCAGTATGAGTAAGTTAAATCGAGATTGAAAGCGCTGTGATGTGTGAACTATTGCAAAATAATGCCGTGAAACAAAAACTGTGAATTTCCCCGACTCCTCCGCCGTTGTGGCGCCCCCTTGGCGTTTTTCTGTCGCGCCGATGATGGATTGGACCGACCGGCATTGCCGGTTTTTTCATCGCCAAATCAGCCGTCACGCCTTGCTCTACACGGAAATGGTCACCACGGGCGCGTTGATTCATGGAAATCGCCCGCGCCATTTGGATTTTGATTCAGCCGAGCATCCTTTGGCCTTGCAGCTTGGCGGCAGCGAAGCCTTAGATCTCGCCACTTGTGCGAAATGGGCAGAGCAGTGGGGTTATGATGAAGTCAATCTCAATTGTGGTTGCCCCAGCGAGAGGGTGCAGCGGGGTGCCTTCGGCGCGTGCTTGATGGCCGAGCCGCAACTGGTCTCAGATTGCGTTAAAGCGATGCGTGATGCTTGCGCTTTACCGGTGACGGTCAAACATCGAATTGGCCTGGATCGGCAGGAGGATTATAGTTTTGTGAGGGATTTTGTCGGCAAGGTGGCCGAGGCAGGTGCCGAGCGCTTCATCGTTCACGCGCGCAACGCCTGGTTAAAAGGTTTGAGCCCGAAGGAAAACAGAATGATCCCGCCATTGCGTTACGAAGTGCTGAGCCAGCTCAAACAAGACTTTCCGCATCTGATCTTCATACTTAACGGCGGCTTGAGCCAACATGAGCAGATTGCGCCTGTACTGGGCGATGGTGTGATGATCGGAAGGGCTGCGTACGAAAGCCCGTGGATGTTGCACGAGGTTGATGCACGCTATTTTGGACAGGTTGACGGGCCAAGCCGCGATACGGTCATTGAGGCGATGAAGCGCTACTGTACGGCGCAAGTGAAACAGGGCGTGCACCTGCGTTCAGTCACCCGACATATGCTCGGCCTGTTCAATGGTCTGCCGGGAGCAAGAGCCTGGCGCAGGAAACTCAGCGATCCTATCCTGCTCGCTGAAAATCGAGTCAGCTTACTGGACGATGCGAGGGCGCAGGTGAGTGGCGCTTAAGCAGAAATGGGGTTTCTGCGAGTTCCTTTTATTTGCCTCACGTAGGCAAGGATGGCCAGGAAGGCGCCCAACGCAAGGGCCACTTCCAGCCAGGCCAGCGGGCGGCTGAGACCCAGATCGCTGGTGGCTCGCACGAGGCCTTCGGTGAGATAGATCAGGATGGCCATTGACCACCACTGGAAAGCCCGAACCCGCCCCGCCCAGAGTGCTGGAAGCGCAAGAACCAGTGGAACGACTTTCAGCGACAATGTCCAACTGGCTGGGAGCCAGCTTATTTTGAGGCCTAGGAAGGAGGTGCCGAGCGGGGGAGCAGGGCGCAAGGGTGCTAACCACAACTCCCAGGCAAGGCCAAGCACGATCAGTGCGAGGACGCAGGCGATAACGATTCTTCGGTACATGTTTCTCTTTAAAGGAAGTGGATGATACGGTTTTTCCTCGATCTCTGGAAAAGCACCCGCAATTTGAGACTTACTCAAACGGCCGGCAGCTTGGCGTTTCTTACCGTTTTGGCCATGGTGCCGATCCTTTCCTTCGCGATGTCCGCCCTGAGTGTTTTGCCCCAGTTTGAGCCATTAAGAGAAAATCTTTTTTCGTTCCTGAAAAAAGCACTGCTTTTACCTGGCTCTGCTGAGGTTGTGCTCAACTATTTGAACCGCTTCGCGATGCAAGCCAATAGCCTTTCATTAGTCAGTGCCTTACTCTTCTTTGCCAGTGCACTGATTGCACTGATCACTATCGACGGTACCTTGAATCGGATCTGGGGCGTGACCAAGCCACGCGCTTTATTGCGGCGGATTGTCTTGTATTGTGGCGTCCTGGCCCTGGCGCCTTTTGTAATTGGTACCAGCTTGGCGGTGAATGGCTTAGTCTTTGGAGATTGGCTAGAGAGCCGTCCTAGTACCGCCTTGAGGCGATTTTCTTTGACGGTGTTCCCCTGGATCTCGACCGGTCTGGCACTCTTGCTGACCTATCGTTTTGTGCCGAACACCAAGGTGCGGTGGCGGCACGCCTTCTTTGGCACACTGCTGACCCTGTGCTTTATGGAAATTTTCCGGCGCGGATTCGCTTTCTACATCACCCAGGTCCCTACCTTCAAAGTCATTTATGGCGCCTTTGCCGCGATTCCTCTGTTCTTGGTTTGGGTCTACCTTGCCTGGTTGGCGATTCTTTTTGGTGCCCTATTCACCTCACGTTTGAAGTGATCCGCGCGATGGAGGTAAGCCCGCCGTTTCCGCCAGAAAACCTCGTAAGGCTAAAAGTGCGACATCCGGTTGTTCGGCCATCATGGCATGGCCACACTCCTGGAT
>JANLRI010000683.1:0-6112 GCA_031361565.1 Betaproteobacteria bacterium
GTAACCGAGGGCGCGCATGTGGCCCTCTATATGCCAAACGGATTGGGTTGCCTTGCCTTGTTCCTTGCGACGCTTTGTTGCGGGCGAGTTATCGCCCCTTTAAATTTGCTGGCCCACCGCTCCCAGCTTGAATTTGTGCTCGCACACTGTGAGGCCGACCTAGTTCTCACGACCGCTGAACTTGCACCCAAATTGCGAGAGGCGAGTTTAGATCTTGCGCAGCCTCCTAAGTTGCTTGAGCTGGATGCTGATTCCTGTTTAGGGCCCTGGGCCTCACTGGCCGAAGCTAACCTTGGGTCGCACGGGACACCCAAGCGCGATCCAATGATACCTCGCCTATCTTCGGTCGAAAGCAAACCGGATGCCGCTGCTCTTCTGATGTACACCTCCGGCACCACCGGCCAGCCCAAAGGCGCCTACCTGTCTCAGGCCAATTTACTCGCTGCGGCGCAAAGTGTGGCCGCCTGGCATGGCCTTACGCCCAAGGATCGCGTCCAGTCTGCTTTGCCGATTTATCATATCAACGGCCAGGTGATTGCCACTTTGACACCGTTTATTTCCGGGGGCTCGATCATTGCGCCGCGTAAATTCTCGACCTCATCATGGTGGGAAATCGCCCGGCGTTATCAACCCACTTGGTTGAACATGGTGCCCACCATCATTGCCTACTTGTTGAATGACCCAGCGGAAAGCGCCCTCCCTCCCTCCCAGGTTCGTGGCCTAGCAGCTTGCCCAGGTTTGCGCTTCGGTCGTAGTGCCTCGGCACCCTTGCCGCCGGAGCATCACAAGGCTTTCGAAGAACGTTTCAATATTCCCATCATTGAAGCCATGGGCATGACGGAAACGGCGTCGGTTGTGTTCTGTAACCCCATGCACGGCAAGCGCAAGATCGGTACTCCCGGCCAAGTGGTTGGCGTGGAAGCTAAGGTGGTGAGCGCGCAGGGGCAGTCCCTTGCCGATGGCGAGCGTGGTGAGATTTGGCTGCGCGGCCCAAATGTCATGAAAGGTTATTTCCGAGCGCCCAAGCAAACCGAGGAAAGCTTTTCAGGTGAGTGGATGCGCACTGGCGACTTAGGGCATCGCGATAGTGAAGGGTTCTTCTACATTACCGGGCGACTCAAAGAGTTGATCATCAAAGGCGGCGAAAACATCGCGCCACGTGAGATTGATGAGGCTTTGCTTCGTCATCCAGCCGTGCTGGAAGCTGCGGCGGTAGGCATTCCTGATGCAAACTACGGTCAAGAAATTCTCGCTGCGATTATCTTGAAGGATACTCACGTTGCCAGCCCCGAGCTGGAGGAGAGCTTGCGAGCCTTTTGTTTAGTCGAGCTTGGAAAGTATAAAAGCCCGAAGACCTATAAGTTTGTCGCTGATCTTCCTAAAGGTCCGTCGGGCAAAGTGCAGCGCTTGAAGATTTTAGAGGGTTAATCACCGCCTCTCTAGCTTGCCGCCAAATACCGCGATCGCTGCATGTGCATCGACCGAGGACATGATTTGCGTTTTACGCGTGCTGGGTTGGATGCAGGTCTCATTGAGCAAGGCTTGATCGATGCTGCCAAGACCCCGGAAGTGCTGAATGTTCACGAGTTGAACGCCTTTGCGGCTGAGGTCGCCCTGGATGCTTTCAGAGTGCGCGATCGAAAAGGCAAACGCTTTACAAGGTGTGCTGGAGCCGCGCTCAAGCCAAGTGATCGCAACGAGGGGCGCCCGTATCATTTCAATTCGTCCGGAGTCGAGCAAGGGCCGCATCCAACGATAAAAAAACATGAGCATCAGTGCGCCTATATGAATGCCGTCAGCATCCGGATCGAAAAGCATCAGCACGCGCTCGAAACGTAGCCGACTCAGATCCCCGTTTTCGGCCTCAAAATCGCGCAGAGACACGCCAAGCGATTCAGACAACCGGACGTATAACTCATTGGCTTGAACTTTAGAGGGTGTGGCCCGTAGCGCGTTGAGGGGTTTGCCTTGCATCGGTAGCGTGGCCTGAAAGCCTGCGTTACGTAGGACCGTGACGGCACCCGCAGCGGAATCACCCTCGACGATAAAAAGTTCCGCTCTCGATCCGGGGCCGTGGTCGCGGCAGTCTTCGAGTTTGATGGGTTTGATGATGAAGGGGCGCATTTTTCCTCGTGGAGCCGCATTTTGGGCTTGTTCCTGCCGTATTATTGTGATTTTAGAAATCGAGGTGGGTATGTGGATCAAATGCGCGCGCTTCAAATCGCTCCTGACGGGCTTATCAGCATTATCGCTGGGGATTGCAGTCAGCGTTTCCGCTTACGCTGCCGATAAGGTCAAGATCGGATTCATTAGCACTTTGTCTGGCCCCAGCTCTGGTCTAGGCGTGGATATTCGTGACGCTTTCCTGTTGGCGGTGAAGCTGAATGGTGGAAAAATTGGGGGGCTGCCCGCGGAGGTCATTATTGGTGACGATCAGTTCAAGCCTGAAGTAGGCAAGCAACTCGCCGAGAAGAGCATCAAGCTTGATAAGGTCGATTTCCTGACCGGAATTGTTTTCTCCAACATTATGCTGGCGGCCGTGCCGGAAGCTTTTGCGAGTAATACTTTTTATGTGAGCCCTAATGCGGCGCCTTCACCCATGGCCGGTGCTCAATGCAACCCCTATTTCTTCGCGGCGTCCTGGCCTAACGATGCTTATCATGAAGCAGCGGGCGAGTACGCGACCACCAAGGACGTGAAAAGCGTGTATTTGTTAGCGCCAAACTATCAAGCGGGAAAGGATTCTCTGGCGGGTTTCAAGCGATTTTACAAGGGCAAGATTGTCGACGAGGTCTACACCAAGCTAGGTCAGATTGATTACTCTGCAGAGTTGGCACAGATTCGCGCCGCGAAGCCTGAAGTGCTTTACGTGTTCCTGCCGGGAGGCATGGGGATCAACTTCATTAAGCAATTTGTTGCGGGCGGCTTGTCGAAGGACATTCGTTTGTTTGTACCAGGATTTAGCTCAGACCAGGACGTTATCCGGCCAGTGGGCGACTCAATGTTGGGGCTATTCGATACGGCTCACTGGGCGCTCGATTTAGACAACGCCGCCAATAAAAAATTTGTAGCGGAGTTTGAAAAAGAGTACAAGCGCCTTCCGAGTCTTTTCGCGGCTCAGGGTTATGACACTGCCTTGCTGATCGACGCAGCCGTCCGAGACGTGACGGGAAAATTGGACGATAAACCTGCGCTTCGTAAGGCGCTTGAGTCTGCTAAGTTCCAATCTGTTCGCGGTGCCTTCAAGTTCAACAGCAATCATATGCCGATTCAGAACTACTACCTGCGCGTTGTCGGCAAGGATCCGCAAGGGCGCTTGGTGAACAAGACCATGGGCACCGTGTTTAAGGATCGCGGCGATGCCTATGCGCAAGACTGCAAGATGAAGTGACGCGGCTCGGCAAGGCCAAGCCTTGCCCGAATACGGTTTCTGATGTCTTCAACACTCATTTTTGAGCAGCTGCTTAATGGCCTGCAATTTGGTTTGATGCTGTTTTTGCTGGCGGCGGGATTGACGCTTGTCTTCGGTATTATGGACATGATCAATTTAGCGCACGGCTCGATCTATATGGTCGGAGCCTTTTTGGCGGCGAGCTTAGTGAACGCCACGGGCTCATTTACGCTGGGCGTACTGCTGGCTATCCCCGCGACAGCGGTGCTTGGGATGTTGCTCGAAATCACGGTGCTCCGCACCCTCTATCAGCGCGATCATTTATCGCAAGTGTTAGCTACCTTTGCGCTTATCCTGATCATTAACGAAGTGGTGCGCATCCTGTGGGGTTCAGATCAGGCACTTAATACGCCGACTGGATTGTCCGGTCCGGTTGAAATCATTCCAGGATTGCTCTATCCCTCCTACAGGCTACTGATTATCGCGGTCGGTTGTGCCGTTGCGTTAGTGCTTTATTTAATCGTCAGTCGCACCCGTATCGGAATGCAAATTCGCGCGGGCGCTTCGAATCGGGAAATGGCGACTGTCATGGGGGTCGATATTCGGAAACTATTCACCTGGGTGTTTGGTTTTGGCGCTGCGCTTGCGGCCTTGGCCGGTGCGCTTCTTGGGCCTCTTATGGCAGTGCAAGTAGGTATGGGCGAGAACATACTCATCCTGACCTTCGTGGTCATTGTGATTGGGGGCATTGGTTCCATTCGCGGTGCGTTTTTGGGGTCGCTGCTGGTCGGCCTGGTGGATACGTTCGGGCGTGCCTTCTTGCCCACGGTGCTGCGTGAAATGACATCAGCGCAGGTGGCCAGTGCCGTAGGCCCCGCTTTAGCCTCTATTTCCATTTATTTGTTGATGGCTATCGTCTTGGTATGGAAACCCACGGGCCTGTTCCCGGCGCGGGCTTAGGACATGCCTCATCTCTCAACAATCTCGATGGCACAGAATTCTAAGCTTCTTACGATTGTGATCACCCTGCTCGCGCTTGGTTTTCCGTTCTTGATGCAAGCCCTGGACCTGGTGTACTACGTCAGTTTTGCGAGCCGGATACTCATCTATGCGTTGGCCGCAACTAGCCTTAATCTCATTCTCGGCTATGGCGGGATGGTGTCGTTTGGTCATGCGGCCTTTGTGGGTGTTGGCGCTTATGCCGCCGCGATCATGATCGTCGAGGGCATACCCAGTGCTTTGCTTGCCTGGCCGCTGGCCATGAGTGTGGGGGCGGTGTTGGCGTTAGGCGTTGGTGTATTGTCTCTACGCACCAGCGGCGTGTATTTCATTATGCTCACTTTGGCGTTCGCGCAGATGATCTACTACTTATGCGTTTCCATGAAGAGCTATGGTGGTGAGGAAGGGCTTAACTTAGCTGCGCGTTCGACTTTTCCGGGCTTCGATCTGAAAGATGATATCCATTTCTACTTCGTCTGTTTAGCCCTTTTGGCGACCAGCTTATTTTTTCTGCGGAGACTCATTGGGTCTCGATTCGGGCACGTGATCCAGGCGATTCGCGAGAACCCAACGCGCATGCAAGCCATCGGCTACGACGTGCAACGCTACAAACTCGTATGCTTCGTGATCGCTGGTGCTTTCGGTGCACTGGCTGGGGCTTTGCTCGTGAATCACGGCAAGTATGTCAGCCCGGCCATGATGCATTGGACACAAAGCGGCAGCTTGATGATTATGGTTATTATGGGTGGTGTTGGACGCTTGTATGGCGGTGTGATCGGCGCGATGGTCTTGCTCGGCATCGAAGAACTTTTGGCGAACTACAAGATCGCCTGGCTCGTGGCTATTTATCCAAATTACCAACAGCATTCCATGCTCGGAGTCGGTGTGTTGTTGCTGGCGATTGTCTTGTTCGCGCCGCAGGGGCTGGCCGGCCTGTTCGCCCGGCGGGACTCGCAAGGGCAGAGTCGCCAATGAATTTGAACGAGATGAGTTCGAATCAAGCAATACCGGCTCCGCTCTTGCAAGTCACCGGCTTGGTGAAACGCTTCGGCGGATTGCTCGCCACTAACCACTTGTCTTTGAATATTGTTTCCGGCGAAATCCATGCCCTTATTGGACCGAACGGCGCGGGTAAGACCACACTGATTTCGCAGCTTTCAGGAGCCTTGCCGTGCGACGCTGGTAGAATTTTTTTTCGAGATCAAGACGTCACTCGCATGTCGATGCATAACCGGGTCAGTCATGGTTTAGCGCGCTCGTATCAAATTTCCAGTCTCTTTCCGAATCTTTCGGTTCTAGATCATTTTATCCTGGCGGTGCAAGCGCGCAGCGGCAGTAGCTTTTCCTTTTGGCGTCAGCGCGCGCTAGAGCGGGGTCTGGTGGACGAGGCGCGCAGCTTGGCCGAACGAGTTCGGCTTCAAGACAAAATAAAAGTTCCCGCCGAGCGACTCTCGCACGGCGAGCAACGCCAGCTTGAAGTTGGCCTCGCCCTGGCAACACGCCCCAAGCTCTTGCTTTTGGACGAGCCAATGGCCGGCATGGCCCCCCAAGAATCGCAACACCTGATTCAACTTCTGGCTTCGCTACGCGATGATGCCAGTGTGTTACTGGTTGAACACGACATGGACGCAGTGTTTCAACTGGCGAACAGAATTTCGGTGCTGGTCGGTGGCGCAATCATCGCGACCGGAACCCCTGAGTTGATTCGAAGCGATCCCGAAG
>JANLRI010000059.1:0-2088 GCA_031361565.1 Betaproteobacteria bacterium
GTCGGCCATTTTCAAGATGCATGAGCGTACCATCAACCACCGCTCCATGATGCATTTCCAGAGCGACATAATGGATTTCTCCGGTGATTTTTGCCTTCGGCTGAAGCTCAATCGAGACTGTCGCGGTAATCGGCCCCGAAATGGTACCGTTGACCAATAGATGCGCTGCATTGACCTGTCCTTCGATCCGTCCAGATTCTGATAGCACCAGGGTCGACGCGGCACCTTCTTCTGCGACGACATTGCCAATCACAGTGCCATCGATACGCAAACCACCTTTAAATCGGACATTGCCTTCAATAGTCGTACCGGCACTTATCAGGCTTTCAATCGCGGCGCTGCTGGCCGTGGTTTTTTTATTGAACATCGCTTTGTCCTTTCTCGAAAGAAGCCTATTTTACCTGTTTAACCGCAAAACCGTGGCCTCGCCTCATAAAGACAAGGACTCAAAGTGGGGTCATCGGGAAATAGACTGTTGGGCGCGCACAGCACCCCGCTCTAAAACCCTCAGTTGAAAGGTCTTTAAGGTCGCGCCTGCAGGAATGCCCACCTGGCCGTCCACTTTTAGGTAACGCGTGAAGTTAAGCTTCATATTATCTGGGGGCTTGCTTTCGCCAGCCTTCGGATCAGGTACGACTAGGGTAAGCGGCTTGCCCTCGCTCACCAAGGTCATCACGATTTGCAGTGAACCCTGGAAGTTTTTCTCCTCACGCCCCCCTTGCACCACCAGGGCCCGGTAACGAAGCTGATTCGGCACCGTATCGGGCAAGACCTCGAGGCTTCGCACAGCAATCACTTCGCCCTGCCCACCGCTTGGCAAAAGCCTTTCGAAATAGGACAAATCCGCCTTCAGCCTAGCGTTCTCTGCCTCCATACTCTTGACTTGATCTGAAAGCTGTTTGACGGTGGACTGCTCCACTTTCAGATTGCTATCCGAGGCATTGACAATCGCCGCGAGACGCTTGCGCTCTGCGGTCTCTTTTTCAAGCTCCAACTTGGCAGCATCCAGATCGGCAACAAGCGTTGCACGTTCTGCCTTAGCGTTTCCAAACATGGCCTGCCAACCCCAAACAGCAAGTCCCGCCCCGATGACTGCTGCCAACACAACCCCTGCAAGCCGCAGTGGCCAGGGCGTATGTTTTTTAACGGTCAGTTTGGAGGCAGCAGCTGCGCTGGGACGACGACGAGGCAAGGCCATCTTCAGTCACACCAAGTTGACAATCGGCGATCAAGAACTCTCTCGCCTTTAGTCATTAATAAATGTTCTACGATCATCGGTATCATTTCACTGCCCAACACAAAAACACCATTCGATCAAGCGAAGCACAAACTCAAGGTGCGCTAGCAACATGCTGCGCATTATCCTCCTGTCCGAGAAGCCACGGGAAAACGGATGCACATAAAAAAAGCCGCAACTGAGGTGCGGCTTTCTCGGGTCCGGTAATGAGCCGGACACTCTTGCTGACTTTGAATCAGCGCTTGCTAAACTGCTTACGACGACGAGCTTTGCGAAGACCGACTTTCTTTCGCTCAACTTCGCGTGCATCACGGGTCACAAGACCAGCGTGCGATAAGGCAGGCTTCAGAGTTGCATCGTAATCGATCAGGGCGCGAGTGATACCGTGACGCACTGCACCGGCTTGACCCGATTCGCCACCACCGTGAACGTTCACCATGATGTCAAATGTATCAGTCATCTGAGAAACGTCGAGCGGTTGACGAACCAGCATACGGCCAGTTTCGCGAGCAAAATATTGCTCGATGGGCTTACCGTTAATGACGATAGCGCCGGAGCCTTTTTTCATGAAGACCCGAGCCACTGAGCTCTTGCGTCGGCCTGTGCCGTAGTTGTATTCGCCGATCATGGATTAAATCTCCAAAGCCTTAGGTTGTTGGGCGGTATGAGGATGTGTAGCCTCGGCGTAAACCTTCAGCTTTTTAATCATCGCGTAGCCCAGTGGGCCTTTGGGCAACATGCCCTTGACGGCTTTCTCTAAAGCGCGACCGGGGAAACGGTCCTGCATTTTGGAGAAATTCGTCTCGCTAATGCCACCGGGGTAGCCCGAGTGACGATAGTAAACCTTGTCG
>JANLRI010000065.1:0-6459 GCA_031361565.1 Betaproteobacteria bacterium
AATATTGGCCAGTAACCATTGCCGATAAGGCGAATAAGCAACCCTAAGCATATCCCCAATCACTAGCAAACAAGCGAGGCGCCTGCTTACGCTGCTCAAAGCTCACAATGTCATAAGCAGCATGGTCCGCAAGCAAGGCACGCAGCAGAGTGTTGTTGAGCGCATGCCCCGACTTATAGGCGCGGTAACTTGCAAGCAGAGGATGCCCGGCAAGGTACAGATCACCAATCGCATCGAGTAGCTTGTGTTTGGCGAACTCATCTTGAGAGCGCAGGCCCTCATCATTGAGCACGCGAAACTCATCCATCACAATCGCATTGCCAAAATTGCCACCGCGTGCCAAGCCATTCGCACGCAACATTTCGAGATCCTTCATGAAGCCGAAGGTGCGGGCGCGACCAACATCGCTAATGAACGAAGTTTCGGCAAAATCGACTTCCACGGTTTGCTCGGTAGCGTCGATTGCGGGGTGACCGAAATCAATCGCAAAACTAAGTTTGAATCCAAAATGCGGCTCGAGGATCGCCCACTTATCGCCATCCCGAACTTCGATCTTTCGTTTGACTTGAAGATACTTTTTGAACGCAGATTGCTCAACGATGCCGGCTTGCTGGACCAGAAATACAAAGGAGCTTGCAGAGCCGTCCAAGATGGGAATTTCTTGAGCGTTGACATCTACATAGGCGTTGTCGATCCCTAGGCCGGCCAAGGCAGCCATGAGATGTTCCACGGTAGCCACTTGAACGACTTTGTCACCGACATGGGTCGAGAGGGTCGAGGCCATGCGAGTGTCGTTCACCCAATCAGCACGGGCGGGGAAATCGACCGGTGGGTCGAGATCCACACGTCGAAAAATAATGCCGGTGTTAGGGGCCGCCGGGCGAATCGTCAACTCGACTCGTTCGCCCGAATGCATCCCGAGCCCGATGGTCCGGGCAATCTGCTTTAATGTCCTTTGACGGGTCATTAAAGAAAGAAGTTACAGTTGCGTGAGGATCGTCTCAGCACCACTGACTTCAAATTTACCAGGGGCTTCGCGGTTGACTGCTTTGACCACGCCGTTGTCCACCAGCATCGAATAGCGGTCGGATCGAACACCCATGCCGCGCGCGGTCAGATCGAGGGTCAGGCCCACCTTCTGGCTGAATTCGGCACTACCATCGCCCATCATGCGGACTTTACCGGCGGCTTTTTGATCGCGCCCCCATGCACCCATGACGAAAGCATCGTTCACCGACACACACCAAATTTCGTCGACGCCCTTGGCCTTCAGGGCATCATAATTCGTCAAATAGCTAGGTACGTGCTTGGCAGAGCAAGTCGGTGTATAGGCGCCAGGCAAACCAAAAATAACAATCTTTTTGCCCTTCACCAGGTCGCTTGTCTTAAAAGCGTTGGGGCCTAAAGCACAGCCGTTACCTTCAACATCGAAGAACTCGGTGAGCGTGGCTTCGGGAAGAGTATCTCCAACTTTAATCATGAATTTCTCCAAAAATGTGGCAAAAAATGTGGCAAAACAAACCGCCAATGCAAAGAAAGCAAAATGCAGAGGGACTATTTTAGCCCGCACTGCATTTCGCTCGGAAATCTGAGCTAGATTTCCGCTTAGTCCGCTTGGCGACGCAAGAACGCAGGGATATCCAAGCGCTCTACGCCACTCTCCTCCAGCGCGGCGACTTGAGCAGCGGCCTGGTTACGGTTGTTGCGCCATACCGAAGGCTGGTCATAGTTACCACCGGATTCGGCTTGCCCTGTACCCATCGCTGGCGAGTTGCCCGCGCCAGACACGAACGAAGACGACATGTTCATCGGTGCATCATAGGTGCCCGTACGCTGGGAGGTTTGCGGAACCAGCACAGGGCGAGCGTTACGCTTGCCAATGCCGGTCGCGACCACCGTGACCCGGAGTTTGTCACCCATCTCATCATCAAACACTGTACCGTGAATAATGGTCGCATCTTCAGCGCAGAAAGCACGAATGGTGTTGATCACTTCGTTGGTTTCCTTCAACTTCAAGCTGCGATTGGATGTTATATTCACGATCACCCCACGCGCACCTTGCAAGTCGACGCCATCCAACAAGGGCGACGCCACGGCTTGCTCGGCCGCAATGCGCGCGCGATCAATGCCGGCCGCCTCGCCAATCCCCATCATCGCCTTGCCTTGCTCTCCCATCACGGTGCATACGTCAGCAAAGTCAACGTTGACCAGACCGGGCACATTGATAATCTCAGCAATACCGGCCACCGCGTTATGCAAGACGTCATCGGCACGCTTGAAGGCATCTTCAAGACTCGCATCTTCGTCCATCACTTCGAAGAGCTTTTCATTGAGCACCACGATCAGAGAATCGACATGCTCCACTAACTGCTCAATCCCAGCCTCGGCTATTTGCATCTTGCGCGTGCCCTCAAAACCAAAAGGCTTGGTGACCACACCCACCGTCAAAATGCCCATTTCCTTGGCAATCCTGGCGACTGCAGGGGTCGCGCCCGTGCCCGTGCCCTTGCCCATGCCTGCCGTAAGGAAGACCATGTTGGAGCCCTGGAGGGCCGCACGAATTTCCTCGTCCGCCTCTTGGGCTGCAGCAAAGCCTTCTGCGGGTTTAGCACCAGCGCCGAGCCCCTTATCGCCTAGTTGAATGGTCAGTGTTGCTTGCGAGCGTTTCAATGCTTGCTTGTCGGTGTTCATGGTAATGAACTCGACTCCTTCCACACCACGGCTAACCATGTGGTTCACGGCATTTCCGCCGGCACCACCAATGCCAATGACCTTAATCACTGCACCTTCGACCTCGTTGTCCATCATTTCAAACTGCATGGTAGTTCCTCCATTAAATCAAAACCAAAATTCCAAATCATCCCCAACCCCAACCTCCTCCTGATCGCTCAGTTAGAAGTTGCCGACAAACCAATCTTTCATACGGCGCATCGTGTCCTTAAACGACCCCGATTGCTCCATCACCTTGCGCCCGCGCAGATGCTGCAGGCGTGCCTCCTCAAGTAAACCGACTGCGGTTGCAAAGCGCGGCGAGCGCACCACATCCGACAGGCCTCCGCTGTAGTTCGGCAAACCAATCCGCACCGGCTTTAAGAACACGTCTTCGGCAAGCTCCACCATTCCCGGCATCATGCTGGTGCCGCCGGTCAACACCACACCCGATGACAGGAGCTCTTCATATCCTGACTCGCGGATCACCTGCTGTACTAGGGAGAAGAGTTCTTCCACCCTCGGCTCAATCACCGCGGCCAAAGCCTGTCGACCTAGGGTGCGCGGGCCGCGATCACCGAGACCCGGCACTTCAATGCGCTCATTAGGATCGGCCAATACCTGCTTGGCCATACCGTGGCGAAGTTTGATTTCCTCAGCTTCGGTCGTGGGCGTGCGCAGTGCCATTGCAATATCGTTACTGATCTGATCCCCGGCAATGGGAATCACGGCCGTATGCCGAATTGCGCCGCCGGTAAAGATGGCAACATCAGTCGTGCCACCTCCAATATCCACAAGTGCCACCCCGAGATCTTTTTCGTCCGGCGTGAGTACGGCATTGCAGGAGGCCAGCGGCTGCAACACCAGATCGATGACCTCCAGCCCGCAGCGGCGCACACATTTAATAATGTTCTGAGCTGCCGAGACCGCACCGGTGACAATATGCACCCTGACTTCGAGCCGCACGCCGCTCATGCCAATGGGTTCTCGAATATCCTCCTGGCCATCAATGATGAATTCTTGGGGCAGGATGTGGAGCACCTGCTGATCGGTCGGAATGTTCACGGCTTTGGCCGTCTCAATCACCCGCATCATGTCCATCTCGGACACTTCCTTATCCTTTATCGCCACCATGCCGCTGGAGTTGAAGCTGCGAATATGGCTGCCCGCAATACCGGTATAAACCTGTTTGATCTTACAGTCAGCCATCAACTCGGCCTCTTCTAAGGCCTTCTGAATCGAGTTCACGGTCGCGTCAATATTGATCACGACACCTTTCTTTAAGCCCTTGGATTCATGCTGCCCCAGGCCCACGATTTCATAGTGGCCGTCGCCACGCATCTCAGCCACTACCGCGACAATCTTGGTAGTGCCGATATCGAGACCGACAATCAGGTCCTTGGTATCACGAGTCATTGCGTAGTCCTACTTTCCGAAACATTAGTGAGTTCACCCAAGGCGAAGCCATTGGGGTAACGTAAATCAATCAGCTCTGCCCGGCCATTCAATTTGGCCTTGGCTTCTGGATAGGCGCTCACCCAGCGCTTTACACGTTCGTCAATGGGCAAGCCTTGCTCGCGCCCCATCAAGAGCTTAGAGCCGTCATTCAACTGCGCCTCCCAGGCTTGCCTCGACGACAAGGTCAACCCGATCGGTTGGACGTTCAAGGGAACTAATAGGCGTCGCAACTCAGCGTAGCGCGACACCACCAAGCGCTCCGAGCCGAGCGGGCCAGAGAACTCGGGCAGGGCACCGTCTTCCTCGGCTTCGTCCAAATTGGCACTGAATAATTCACCGAAAGTATTCACAATGCGACCATCGTCCCAGAGGGCAAGCGCCTCATGCTCTTCGACACTAATTTCCAAATGGTTAGGCCAGATACGGCGCACGCGCGCATGACGCACCCAAGACACTCCTTCAGACAGCTCACGCACCTTGTCGAGACTAAGCCTAAAGAAGCTCGCACTATGCTCTGATTGCAAGTAACCTTTTAGCTGTTGTTGTAAGGGGCCAAGGGCCACATGCTTAAGCTCAAAACCTGGTGTAGCCGTCACACGGACTTCTTTAATCCGAAAGATCGGACGCTCGCTTAACCACCAGGCGGCGCAAGCGATCAACACCAGCAAGCCCAGGGCCGTGACGGCATTCGCAATGAAGCTCACCCAGCGTGGGCTATTCCAAAATACGCTCAAGGAACGGGCTAAAACTTGCATCAGTTCTTCACCTGCTTATTTTTTAGACTGGCGTGAGCTGCGATGTGCATCACCAATTGCTCGTAGCTCAGACCCGCGGCTTTGGCCGCCATCGGCACCAGTGAATGATCGGTCATGCCGGGAGAGGTGTTGATCTCTAACAGGAAAAGGCCTTGATCTTTTTGGCGCACCATAATATCGACTCTGGCCCAACCACTGCACCCCAAACTCTTAAAGGCAGCGACGGCCAGGCCTTGCGCTTTCATCATCAGCTCTGGCGACTGCGGAGCGGGGCAAAGGTACTGGGTGGCGTTACTGAGGTACTTGTGTTCGAAGTCATAGTTACCGTTGGGTGCCCGAATCTCAATCACGGGCAGTGCCTCAACTTGCCCGTCGCGCTCGAGCAAGGCAATGGTCAATTCAGGCCCCTCAATGAACTCCTCGGCAAGAGCACTGATGTCGTATGCCAGGGCAAGTTCCACCGCCTTGGTGACGTCTTCAGATCGAACCACCTTCGTCAAACCCAGGGTTGACCCTTCATGCGGTGGCTTCACGATCAAGGGAAGACCGAGGGCAAGCGCTATACCCGCACCCGAGTCACCAGGATGAAGCACCCGACTCGCAGGTGTAGGAATGCCCTCGGAAGCCCAAATGCGTTTAGTAAGAATCTTGTCCATCGCCACCGCCGAGGCTGTGACTCCAGAGCCGGTGTAGGGAATACCTAGAAGCTCGAGGGCACCTTGCACCGTACCGTCTTCGCCGAAGCGACCGTGCAGGGCAATAAACACTCGCTCCACGCCCTCGTCACGAAGCTCATGCAAGCCCCTGAGCGAGGGATCAAAGCCGATGGCGTTCACACCCTGGTTTTGCAGTGCGGCCAACACCATGGAGCCAGATTTCAAGGAAACCTCGCGCTCTGCCGATGCCCCGCCCAACAGCACCGCGACCTTGCCAAGAGATGCCGCGCTCGGCTTGGCAGAGCGAGCCTGGTTAGCGACCGGGCTCATAGTTTTGCTCCAGCGCCTGCTACTTGACCAAGAGCATCTCTCACCAAACCGGCGACAGTACCAATCGAGCCCGCACCCATGGTGATCACAACATCGCCGTCGCGAGCATTATCGGCAATCGTTTGCGGCATTTGAGCAATGTCTTCAACAAAAATCGGCTCAACTTTTCCGGCCACCCTTAGGGCTCGGGCGAGAGCTCGGCCATCGGCCGCCACGATAGGAGCCTCACCCGCGGCATAGACATCGGCCAAAAGGATTGCGTCGGCGTGTCCGAGAACGCTCACAAAATCTTCAAACAAATCACGGGTACGAGTAAAACGATGAGGCTGAAAGGCTAGTACCAGACGTTTTCCGGGGAAGGCACCACGGGCCGCCGCGAGGGTCGCGGCCATTTCCACCGGATGATGACCATAGTCATCTACCAAGGTGAAACGGCCACCCGTGGACGCGGCAATTTCTCCGTAACGTTGAAAGCGGCGACCAACCCCATGAAACTTTGCGAGAGCGCTTTGAATGGCCTCATCTCCGACGCCTAATTCATCGGCCACTGC
>JANLRI010000096.1:0-4034 GCA_031361565.1 Betaproteobacteria bacterium
CATTCGGATTGATCGCCGTATAACTCGGTGATTTTTGTTCACCGGTGAAATAGTCCACATGCACGCGTTCGTAAGGAACGTCCATTAGTTGCAAGCCAGCCAGCACTTTGCGGCAATTGACGGTAATGGGATCGGCATAAATTTTCATCGAGACTCCTCCGGGGCGTGTGACCCACTATTGTTGAATTTGTTTAGACGACTGCTTCTTCAAGGACCTAATACGCATTTACGAACCTAACGCCCATTGGGAAGTTGAGGTTATCGTATGATTCAGACCGAAACAACAAGCTGATCGCAAACGATTGGTTCTTGAAGTGGAAACGATGAATATTTCGACGGATATGCTGCAAGCCTTCGTGAAGGTTGCTGACCGGCTCAGCGTGAGCGCCGCGGCCGTGGATCTGGGCGTCGGGAAAGGGGTTGTGAGTAAGCGACTCGCCCAGCTCGAAGAGGCCGTAAAGGCAACGCTACTTACGCGCAACAGTCGCAAACTCTCCCTTACCCCTGCGGGTCAGGTTTATATTGAGTTCGCCCGGCGTGCAATTGATGCAGTGCAACTCGCGGACGAGGGCCTTCGAGCCCTACGCAGTGTGCCGACTGGGCAAATTCGTGTGACAGCGCCGGTGTCTTGGGGGTTTCGTGCTCTGGGAAAGGCCATACCAGATTTTTTAGCCCGCTACCCAGAGATCGAAATCGAATTGATTTTGCAGGATCGGATGCTCGATATTGCAGGCGAGGGCATTGACATCGGTTTGCGCATGACGGCTGTGCCGGCGCTGGATTTGGTATCGATCCCCATCGCGAAGCTGGACTGGTTGATGTGTGCCTCACCCAGTTATCTGGCGACTGCTGGTGAACCGCATTCTCCAAGTGAATTAGAACATCATCCTTGCATGAATTACTGGAGTGCTCAGTCCGACGATGCATGGCATCTGCGGCGCAACGAAGAAGATTTGAGAATCCGTGTTCGTAATCGTTATCGCACCAACAACCCCGAGGTCATCGTGGATGCGGCAGTGGCCGGACAAGGGATCGCATTGTTGCCGCTTTATTGTTGTCGTGAGGAAATCACTGCTGGCCGATTGCTACCGGTTTTGACGGACTGGTCACCGATTACCAAATTCGGTCATCAAGTGACGGCTGTGATTGCTCCGGATCGTATAGGTTTTTCGCGCAACCAAGCATTTCTTCATTTTTTGAAAGAGCACTTTGGGTCAGAAGCTTAGGAGCTGACTTAAGAGCGGGTCTCGTTGTCTTCTTCCGGTGTGCCACCAAGATCAATGATCATCTGCCGTACTTCCTGGCGCATTGCTTCCAAATCGATCTCCACACTGCCGCGCATCACCAAAGTGGTGCCGTACTGATCGTTGCGATGAAAAGGATAGCTGCCCAGATCGATATCGGGGTATTTATCTTGAATTTCGCCGAGGCGACGCGCCACATGGCTCTCCGGCAAATAGGCCGTGACTGAGCGAGATTGAATTGTTTCACCCCGGCGCAATTTGCCTTCAAGGGAGCCTATCATGGCTTGCATGACTTGTGGAATGCCTGCCATCACATACACGTTCTCAATAAAGAAACCGTGCGGGCCGAAAGGGTTTCTGATCAAACCTCCTCCGCGCGGAACTCGGGCCATTCGCATACGCATTTCCATGATGTCGGGCGGGGACTCGCGTCGCCTCAAAATCTCGGCGATCTCTTCATTGATGACCAAGGGCACGCCGAACGCTTTGGCGATACAGTCGGCCGTAATATCGTCATGGGTTGGGCCGATACCTCCGGTCGTGAACACATAATCGTAGCGCGCACGTAGGGCATTCACGGCCGCAACAATTTCGGCCTCCACGTCGGGTACGACGCGGGTCTCGCGGATTTGAAGGCCATATTCGTTCAGTTTCTTGGCTAGGTATGAAAGATTGGTGTCCTGGGTACGGCCGGACAAAATCTCATTGCCGATGATCAGCACGGCGGCAGTAACGCGATTGGGAGGTTGAATCATGGCTGTCAAAAGCGGTCCGGAAGTGTGGTGGATAGTTGAAGCAATCGTACCATTGCGCTATTGGCGCGAGTCGGTGATTTCTATTAATATTTAAGGAGAGTATTTTGCGTGATTTAAAGGGCAAAGTGGCGTGGATCACCGGCGCCGGTTCAGGTATTGGCGCTGGCGCAGCCTTGGCCTATGCTGAGGCTGGCATGCGCGTTGTTTTATCGGGTCGTCGGGAAAAAGAGCTTCAACTTGTTGCGAATCAAATTCTTGCCAAGGGTGGGTTGGCGCGCATTGCACCGCTGGATGTGACTGATGCTGTAGCGGCGCAGTTGGTCGCGGAGGGCATCGTCAAGCAAGAAGGCAGACTTGACGTTTTGGTAAATAGTGCCGGCGTCAATGTCGTGAAACGCAACTGGAAGCATTTGTCGCGTAGCGACTGGGATCAGGTGGTCAATATTGATCTCAATGGCGCCTTCTATTGCTGCCATGCGGTTCTGCCCTTACTACGCAAGCAAGGGGAAGGATTAATTATCAATATTTCGTCCTGGGCCGGGCGCCATGTCAGCACCCTGACAGGTCCCGCCTATAGCGCGGCTAAGTTTGCCCTGAATGCGATGACTGAGAGCCTCAATATCGAGGAGGGTATTAATGGTATTCGCGCAACTGCGGTATGCCCAGGAGAGGTCGCGACACCCATTTTAGACAAGCGCCCGATCCCGGTTTCCGCTGAGGATAGAGCCCGCATGGTGCAGCCCCAAGATTGCGGCGATTTGTTGCTCTTTCTTGCACGTTTGCCGGTGCATGTGTGCATTAACGACGTCACGATTAGCCCGGCCTGGAATCGTGGATACATAGCGCAGGCGAAGGCCATTCCGGAATAAGGCGGGCAACGGGGGAGGGGGCTAATGTGCTCGCTACCTTAGTTAACCGTTGCGCCCGAATCCTTGACAACCTTGCCCCAGCGCACAATCTCGGTTTTGATAAAGGCGTCGAGCTGTTCAGGTGTGGACCCAACGATATCGTAGCCGGCCGCCTCGATTCTCGCCTTCACTTCGGGTGCACGCATTGCCTTGATGATCTCGGCATTGAGCTTTTGAATGATTGGAGCGGGTGTGGCCGCTGCTGCCAAAACAGCATACCAGACTGACACATCAAAGTTTTTGACGCCGGACTCGTGGACCGTGGGTACGTCCGGCAGTACCTTTGATCGATTGAGGGTCGTCACCGCAATGGCGCGGAATTTGCCGCCCTGAATCTGGGGAAGTGAGGACGAGAGTGAGTCGAACATAAAGTCGACTTCCCGACCCAGTAGGCCAATGATCGCGGGACCGCTGCCTTTGTAAGGCACGTGGGTCATCTCGAGTCCCACCACCGACTTAAAGTATTCCACGGACAGGTGGCTGGTATTGCCAGGACCGGCCGAAGCAAAGTTAAGTTTCCCCGGATTGGCCTTGGCGTTGGCAATCAAATCACTTATTGTACGAATCGGCGACTGCGCGGGTACGACCACAACCAGAGGTAGGGTCGCTGCTAAGGTGATGGATGCGAAGTCTTTGACCGTGTCATAGGGCAACTTGGGCATTAGTGTCGCATTGATGGCGTGGGCGGACAACATCATGATGATGCTTTGTCCGTCGGGAGGCGACTTGGCCACCATATCAGCGGCAATAGTGGTTCCACCGCCAGGCTTGAAATCAATAAAGACCGATTGCCCGAGATTCTTGCTCATCTCAACCACGATCGGTCTGGCCAAGATCTCGGAACTTCCACCCGGAGGGTAGGGCATGATGAAGCGAATCGGTTTCGCGGGATAGGCCTGCGCCAGAGCGCCCGTCGAAGCTATGGGTCCAGTCATTACACCGGCGCTCGCGGCGAGAAGCAATTTACGGCGGATATTCATAGAGTCTCCGAGGATCGGTCTGGGATGGGGCGCTAAGCCGGAAAGTTATTATGCGATAGATAGCGCATTTCATGCCCTGCCTATCCCGCGCCGCCCCCAAGGCTTAAACTGCTAGGCAGCTCCAGGCTGGTGGGACCCTTGTGTTAC
>JANLRI010000126.1:0-7476 GCA_031361565.1 Betaproteobacteria bacterium
GCGGCAAACATCGGCGAATCTTGGTGCTGTGCACGGTCTCTTGCTGACGTCCCACACCGCGTGCCTCAGGATTCTCGGCCGGAAAAGTAGGCCAGTGAACCGGCACCCGCCGTCCGGACCCGTGCACCCAATTGCCGCAAGATGTGCATGGTGCCGATCCAGGCACGATCGAACGAAGGCAATTCCGCAGGTATTCCCGCCATGGTTTGAGCAAGCACTTTTTGATCATCCTCGCTCGGTAAGGGTGCAGGCGGCAGTTGTGCAAAATCAAAGACCTCGTGACGCAGAGGCTCAACCATCCAGGACTGTATGGGTCTGATTGCCGGGAAGATCTGATCGCGAAAACCCTCTGCCGTGATTTCCGCATTCAGCATGCCGAGAGACACATAGGCCAGCCGCAGGGCCTCGAGTTGCTCCGGCCTGTCGGCATACAAAACGGCCTGCCAGGCCTGACTTATCCCTCGCCGAAACGCCGGTGACAATTCGCGCGTGCAGCCCAGATCCAGCACGCCAATGCGCCCGTCGTCCATGAACAGGAAGTTGCCCGGGTGGCAATCCGCCTGAATGCGTCCAAGCCTGAACGCGCAGTGCATTACCCAGTCAAACAGACTTTGCCCGGCGCTGTCACGAAGCGCTTGCGAGGGCATCGTCACCAACCAGTCCTTGAGGTGAAGGCCGGGAAGGAAGGTTTGCGTCAACACCTGTTTCGAGCAGTGAGTCATCACCGGTTCGGCATACACCACGCCTGGATGACTGGCCTGCGCCGCAAACCATTGCATGGCTGAGACCTCTTGCAGATAGTCCACTTCGCTCAGGAGTTGTGCCTCCATTTCGTCCATTAGCCGATCCACGATGCGGGCATCAGGAAGGTGGAGCGCGCCACGACCCAGGGTCGACAGCACCCGGCGCAACAAACGCATGTCGGCGCCAATCGTGACATCGATCCCGGGGTATTGCACCTTGACGGCCACCTCACCCCAGGCGGCCAGCGTCGCCCGGTGCACTTGCCCAAGACTCGCCGCTGCAAAAGCACCAGGGTCAAAATGCTCAAACACCTGTTCAGGTTCCGCGCCGAAGGATTTGCGGAACACCTTGCCGATGAGTGCGCGATTGAGGGGTACCACTTGATACTGGGCCCGCGCCAGCTCCTGACGCACGCCTTCCGGCAAGAAGCCCGCTTCCATGCTGAGCCATTGAGAAGCCTTGAGCGCCGTGCCCCGCAACTGACTCATGGCCGTGAAAAGAATGCGCCCGATGCTTTGCTCGTGCTGTCGCTGCCGTGTTGCCTCATCTCGCGCGCATGCAGCGCGCGGCAGCAGCTTGCGTCCCACTTGGCGGACACCCACCTGAGCCGCCGCCAGGCCGGTGATGGCCCCTCGACGCAAGGGACTTTTTGAGGGTTCATCCACGATGAATATTGCTCATCAAAGTCTTGCAAATCACGCGATGAAAAGGCGTGATCACCGCCATGTAACCTCGGCCAAGAAGGTTGTGCTCTTTCACCACCGTCGACAAGATCAACCAGGGCTTGCCCTCGCGCCACTCACGTAAAAGCGACAGCTCAAAATCGAGATGCCGGTCGTCTTGCCCGGCCACCAGTTCGTCCGGACTCAATACCCGCAATACGAAAATCCCGGTCACATCGCCCACCTTCCAGAACTGGCTGGGATCATGTCCGGGGGTCAGCGCAGGAATCTCCAGACCGGCCCCCGTCTTGAGCCCAAAGCGCGCAACCATGGCATTGCGCGCACGCATCAACTGGTGTACCCAGACCGGGGTTCGCAACAGGGTCCGATGCCACACCTTGGTCAGAGGCCAGTCGGGGTGCGGATCGGGCGTGGCGTAGCTGTCGTGGAAATCACTGTTCGCCGCTTTGGCTGCTAGAAGGCTGCCCGATGGCATCGGCACTGGTTTCACGTTCGGGGGCGAGAAGGTGTCGCGGATGGTCTGGAGCATCATGATGCTGACTCCCGTTTGACTGTGCGCCGGGGTGCGGGTTTTGCGGGCTTCTTCAGGAGCTTGGAATCGCCGAGCTTTGTCTCGCCCGCCCTTGCGTTGCCCACCCTTGCTCCACCCACCTTTACTTCGCCGAAGGCCTGCCGGGCCACTTTGAGCCCATCCAACACTCCAGCACCCGGTGCAAAATAACGCGCCATCTGACTGCGCAACATGAAGGCACCCAGGGCCAAGGCCTTGTTGATCAGTCCACTGCGCAGCACCAGAACGCCGAGCCCGAGCGACAAGTCGACCAATTCCGTGGTCTGGGCGAAACCTTCAGACTCATCGTTGAGCCAATAGGACAGGACGCAGAGCAAGTAGTCCACATAAGAGCCGCTGAGTAACGACTTGAATTCACAGGGTTCGATCTCCGAGGTGTCCTCGGCGTGCTGCAGAAGACTCATCACCGTCAACCGGAGGGTTTGCTTGAGGGCCAGTTGCTCGCTCAGAATCAGCACGGGTGCGCGCCGCAAAAGTTCGCGACTGAGCAGCACAAACTCCCGATCCGCGCAGAGTCGTTCAAGCATCGCATCCGTTAACCTTTGCAGCGATTCATGCAAGGTGTAGCTGGCCAGCCCGGGCGTCGCCTGGTAGGCGATTAGGGCCTCAGCCACTGCCAGGTCGAAGTAGCCGAGCACCAGCCGCTCCTTGCTCGCAAAATACTTGTAAATGGTCGCATCACCAATGCCAGCGGCGCGCGCCACATCCTTCATCGTGGTGGATTCATAGCCCTGACGAGGGAACAGTTCCGTCGCCGCCACCAGAATACGGCGACGGGTTTCATCTTGTTGGGCGCGCGATGTTTTCATACTTACTACTCATTATTATTATTTAAAGTGTTCTTATATTACACTCAATATCGTATATTAGTCATTCAACGGATTCCACCCCCCCCCCGTACTCCTGAGGAACTCATCATGTCCAATCTGCTCGCCTGGCTCTTATTCCTGTTGGGCATCGCACACATGGCCTTCGGGCTCGTGACATTCAAAACGCCCCTGACGCAAGTTTGGTCTGATGGTTTCTTTGGCCAGTTCAAAGCTACAGAAGTGCGCCGCACGGCCTTCTGGTTTATGATTTTTGGCCCCTTGCTGATGGGGGTCGGTCACGCCGCGATCCATGCGGTCGCCGTCGGCGATGCCGCTCTGCTTACTCTGATCAGCCGCTACGCATTCGTCATCTCGCTGATCGGCGTCGCCGCTTTTCCAAAATCACCATTTCTGGTGTCACTGGTGCTTTCTCTGTTGCTTCTGGCAGCAGGTTCTGGCTGGATCTGAGAGGCCGGGCCTGAATACTGGAACCCGGCAACGGGGCCTCAATACCGTCTTACTTGAACACCACCGACTTATGACCATGGACCAGAATGCGGTGCTCGGCGTGCCATTTGACGGCGCGTGTCAGCACCAGGCATTCGAGGGGCACATTCTGATGGCTAGTGCTTAGCCCGGACGCCTCCTAGGAATTTCGAGGGTAGAGTTTGATAATTGCGCCACCGTTGCCCATTCTGCTTTCCGACACACTGCATCTTCTTCATGGCTTGCCTCACACTTTTGCATTGCGTTGCGGCGGTGTGTTAGCCAGTGCCAGAGCGGGCGGCATATGGCCCTGCGGCTTTGAGCGAAGCTCTTAGCGTGGCGGGCAGGCCATGCATATGATTGCCAGTGGCTACAACAAGCAGATCAGTGTGAATGCTTGAGCCCGATTCTTTGCTTGCTTTTTCTACCCTTGCTTTCTCTTCACTATCGATCTCTTGCACGCTCATCGAGTATGCGGCACCGCCCTCGATATCTAGGACATTCACTCCCAACGCTCGCGCTTTGACGTGACGAATACTCGAGCCCGTAGCGCTCCACCGAGCATGTTGCAACGCCGTCTGCTCCTTCGCTTAAGGTCCAAGGAGTAAAGTGCTCCGGCGCACGAGGTTGACTGCGAAACACACCCCGAAAAACCCCCGCCAATAATGACAAGCTCACTGGGTCTTTTGGCCAAATTTCAAATCTGTACGCGCGTACCCAACTCCACAACAGCATTGTCCGGTAGCTGAAAAAACTCAGCAACATCGCCCGAATTTCGACTCATCGAGGCAAAAAGTTTCTCTCGCCAGAGAGCCATGCCCTCCCCCGGCGTGGGCACCACCGATTCGCGACTCAGGAAATAAGTGGTCTCGAACATCGGGATACTCAGGCCAAATGCTTCACAACGCTCAAGTGCTTTTGGAACATCTGGTTGGTTCATGAAGCCTAGGCGCACGATAACTTTCCAGAAACGCGGGCCGATCTTAGTAACCTCGATCTGCTGCTCCTCCGCCACCCAGGGGGCGTCCTGAAATTGCACAGTGAGAATCACGTTGCACTCGTGCAAAACTTGGTTATGCTTGAGGTTATGAAGCAAGGCGTGCGGCACAGTTTTGCTGCTCGCCACGGGATACACCGCGGTTCGCTCAGCAATTCTCGCGGGGTCGATGTGCAAATTTTCAATGAATGGTTCAAGCTCAAGTCCGTCGCGCTGGATGCTTCCGAGAACGAGTTTGCGCCCCGTCGCCCAGGTGCTCATGAACATAAACAAAACCACTGCAAGAGCGAGCGGAAACCAACCGCCATCAAAGAATTTGATAATACAGCCAGCAAACAGGAATAGATCAACACAGAGGAAGAACGCGGTGGAGAACAAGGCGACAGGCAGAGGTAGCTTCCAAGCGTCTCTCACCACAAAGTAGGTGAGTGTTGTTGTAATGGCCATGGTCAAGGTGACCGCAATACCATAGGCACCGGCAAGCGCCGAGGAGCTTTTGAAAGCGATAACCACGATGAGGACACCGACCAACAAGGCCCAATTGACGGCCGGAACATAAATCTGACCAACCTCTTGCTCGGAGGTGTAGGTGATTTTCATGCGGGGGAAAAATCCTAGCAAAATGGCCTGCTTGGTCATCGAATAGGCACCTGAAATAACGGCCTGCGAGGCAATAATGGCGGCGAGCGTGGACAGGATAAGCGCCGGGATCAACCAGGACGAAGGGAACATTTTGTAAAACGGATTCTCCAGCGCGCTCGGGTCACGCATCAGTAAGGCACCTTGCCCCATGTAGTTCAAAGCCAAGCCCGGTAACACTACAAAAAGCCAGGCCAATTGAATTGGTTTACGCCCAAAATGACCCATGTCCGCATACAGCGCCTCGGCACCGGTAACGGCAAGTACAATCGCGCCAACAGTCAACAAGACTAGCGGGCCTCTCGCAAGGAGAAATGAGACCGCATGGATTGGATTAAAAGCAGCCAGAATTGCGGGTTGCTTGATAATTTCAATCACTCCTACCAGACCAAGCACCAGAAACCAAAGCACAATGACCGGGCCAAATAACTTGCCGACCGAGTGCGTTCCCCTGCGCTGCACGAGGAACAAACCGACCAGTACGACCAGTGAAAACGGAATAATGTAGGGTTTGAGTGCGGGCGTCAGGATTTCTAGTCCCTCCATCGCACCGACCACGGAAATTGCCGGGGTGATCAGGCTATCGCCATAGAAAAGCGTCGCCCCGAACACGCCAAGTAGTAGTAGCATCTGGCGCAAGCGTGGACGATTTTTTACCGCGTCGGCAGCGCGCGCAGCAAGCGCCAAAGCACCTCCTTCACCGCGATTATCCGCACGAAGAATTAGGATCACGTACTTTAATGTGACCACCAGCATCAATGCCCACAAGATCGTTGAGACCGCCCCAATCAAGTTCTCTGGCGAAAGCTTCACACCCGTAGCAGGAGAAAAAATTTCTTTCACCGTATATAGTGGGCTCGTGCCAATATCGCCGTAAACAACACCGATGGCCCCCAGCGTCAATGCGCCGACGGATTGTCGTTTGATCTCGCGCTGCGTGTCAATATTGCTTGCCGATCCTGTATTCATGTTCTTCGCCCAGAGCTTGAAGGAACATGGATGCTGCGCCGCAACACATTAGGATCGCATAAGTATTGATAAATACTCAAAAAAACTACATTAACTTGTAACCAATTCCGGGTTCCGTGAACAGATAGCGTGGTTGGGTAGGCTGAGCTTCAAGCTTGGCGCGCAACTGGCCCATGTACAGCCGCAAATAATGGGTATGGTCTAAAAATTCTGCGCCCCAAACGTCGCCCAAAAGTTGTCCATGGGTGACCACCTTCCCGGCGCTGCGAACCAGCCGCGCCAAAAGCTTGTACTCCCTCGGTGTTAGATGGACCGCTTCGCCCTTCAATCGCACCTCATGCCGATCAAGAAACACCTCCAGATCGCCGCTTTGGTAGTGAACGACCGGAGCCTGCACATGAGTTCCACGATGCCGTAGGGCCACTCGGATTCGCGCCAATAGCTCTCCCGCACTAAACGGCTTGACTAAATAATCATCTGCGCCTGCATCGAGCAGGGCAATTTTCTGCGCCTCATCATGACGAGCGGAAATGATTAATATCGGATCTTTCAGAAAAGGCCGAATCTCCCTGAGTAACATGCTGCCGTCACCATCGGGTAGGCCTAAATCGAGAAGCACAATGTCGAATAGGAGAGACCGCGAGCCCAGAGAGTGCGAGCCAGCGCCACTCGAGGTTTGGGTTCGTAAGATAATCTGCGCATCAGCTAGACTTCCGCTCACGGTGACCAAGTAACCGTCCACCTCCAGGACATTGCGTAGGGTTAGCCTTAGTTGCCGATCATCTTCAATCAGTAGCACTCTAAGAGTCAATCGAGCGGCTCCTCGAAATTCGTAGGTAATGCCGGCTGGGGTCGATTGGCGAAAGCGATCTTCACCATTGTACCTAGTGGCACTGCATCTTCAATCTCGATGGCCGCATCATGCAGCCGGGCAATTTCGCGACAGATTGCCAAGCCAAGCCCACTACCGCGACGATCCCGGTACATTTGTTCGAAGGGCTCAAAAACGCGTTTTTTCCAGTGATCGGGAATACCTGGCCCCTGATCAATCACCGAGATTTGAATTGATGCATAGTTTGCACTTGCATTGATCCACACCTCGCGCTCCTTCGACCCGTAGCGTATCGCGTTTTCAATCAGGTTATCCAGGAGCTGGCTAATAAGAATCGCATCACACCAAAGCAGGGGCATAGGCTCGGCCAGCGCTACCGAAATTGTGATATTCGGATAGGCCGCTTTAACTCTCGTCACCACCGCGCCGCAGATATCTTCCACCGACTCCCAATCTCTTTTGACAACAAAACCATCGCTGCCAAGACGGGCCAACTCTAAGGTGTTCGCCGTCATTCGATTCAACTGTTCAGCCTCGCATACGACGGCATCGGCGAGCGCGCCAATTTGATCAGCAGAAAGCACCGTGCCTTGATCACGAATGGACGAAGCAGCACCGATCAATGTCGCGAGCGGCGTCCGAAAATCGTGCGAGATGGAGGCCAAGAATGTGTTACGCATGGCTTGCTCTTGCGCGCGTTCATTGGCCCTCTTCGCCCGTTCAACAGCATGAGACCGCTCGATCTC
>JANLRI010000137.1:0-4874 GCA_031361565.1 Betaproteobacteria bacterium
GTGTGTGATCGCGGTGATCGCTACCTCTCCACAGGCGTTTTCCCAGGATAAATTGGACCTGCGCGGAGTTTTACTGGCGCTTTTTCGCCGCTGACAAACTCATGGCTAAATCGCGCACCGCCATCGCATAAAAACTGGAACGGTTGTAGCGAGTGATGACGTAGAAGTTGCGTGGACCGGCCATGTAACTGGTGGCATTGTCTCCGTTCGGGAGATCGATCAAGGCGAGCTTCATGTCGACGGGCACTTCGCCTTGCACCTCGATGCCGCTGTCGGCTAACTCGAAGGCGCTGAATTTAGGTTCGATGCCTGCAGCGATGAGCTCCTGGAGTTTGGCGTTGGCCTGTAGCTTTACGTCAAAGACAATCGGCTCACCGGCCTTCCAACCATGATCGGCCAGAAACTTGGCGACGCTGCCAATGGCATCGCTAGGGCTACCGCGTAGATCGATCTGACCATCTCCATCAAAATCGGTGGCGTAGCGACGAATACTGCTAGGCATAAATTGCGGATATCCGATCGCGCCCGCATAGGATCCTTTCACGGTAAAGGGCTTAATCTGCATGTCGCGGGTGAAGATTAGAAAATTTTCTAATTCACCGCGAAAAAACTCGGCGCGACGAGGGTAATCGAAGCTCAGCACGGTGAGCGCATCCATCACCCGATAGTCACCGGTGACTCGACCAAAGACCGTTTCCACACCAATAATGGCCATGATGATTTCTTCGGGAACACCATAGGTTTGTGAGGCACGCTTGGTGGCGTCCGCATGGGTTCTCCAAAACTCAATGCCGGCATTGATGCGGGTCGCGTCAAGAAAGCGACGACGATAGACTTCCCAGGAGCGCTTGAAGGTCGCCGCCGCAGGGGTCATCAAGCGAATGATGCTTTCCTCGAAACGGACAGCAGCAAACAGTGGTTTCAGTTCGTCCTCACTGAACTGGTGCTTGGCAACCATTTCGGTCATGAACTCTTGTACTTCAGTGCGCAGCGAGTAATCGATGCGGGGAGCACGTTGAACCGGGAGCTGTGCAACGCCTTTGCCGCCGGTACGTCGTGCCAGAGCCGCTTTGGCCTCTGGGGAGAGAGTCTCGACGTTTAATGGCGCGCCACTAGAGGAGTCTTGGGCATAGACCTGGAAGGCCGCAAGCGCACAAAGACCCAGGGCGAGGGATCGAAGCCGGGGAAAGATGCTTTTAGAGGGGCTAATAGCGGGGCGATTGGCAGGGATATCGGCAGAGGTATCGGCAGAGGTATCGGCAGGGCCAATTTTGGGGAGAGGGCGTGACATTAGGGCTTAAAGCTAGCGATGATGGACTTCAAGTGTCTCACGTCTTCCAGGCTTGGCTTTTCTTTGCCATAGCGCCATTGATAATACCCTCGGGTAAATTGCTTGGCGATCTTCGCATCGCTCGGGTCCAAGAGCCTTTCAATCCTTTGGAAGTAACGCTGGCCGGTTTCATGTGCTTGCTTGGTTAAGCCTGCGGCGGCGAGACGGTCCGAAAATTCTGCATAAACCTTTTCGAGCGGATCCTTAGGTGTTTTGGGGTGAAGTGTCAGCAAGGCGCAGGCGCCGATCACCAGGAGAAGCATTGCCGCAATCACCATGGCGACTTCGTGCCAATCGTCGAAGTTGAGCCCCAGTTTTTTAAAGAGGTTCTTCTGTTTAGTACTGTCGTAGGAAAGAACCCATTGATTCCAGGCGTTAGTCATCGCATCCAAGCCAAATTTAAAGCGTGCAAAAGGTGACGCTGCGGCCGCCGACGAGTCGTTATCTTGGCTGAAAGCCTGTCGCGAGTTTTTTTCGATGCGTTCGGGGGCGATGGCCTGCGTGGGATCAATCCTCACCCAAGCTTTGTTGTCGAGCCATACCTCGGCCCAAGCGTGTGCATCGGATTGGCGCACGATAAAGAAATCGTCGACCGGGTTGATCTCACCGCCGTGATAGCCGGTGACCACTCGAGCCGGAATATCCAAGGCGCGCATGAGCACCACGAAAGCCTGCGCATAGTGTTCGCAAAAGCCTGCTTGGGTATTAAAGAGAAAATCGTCGATCCCGTTCTTCGCGAGTATCGGCGGGCGCATGGTGTATCGGAAGGGCTCGTTTCTAAACAAGGCCAGGGTTCTGGCAATGAGTTTGTTGGCATCGCCTCCTTCCTCGTTTTGCCATTTTGCGGCTAGTTGCAGAGTTCTTGGATTAAACCCGGGGGGTAGCTCTAACCAGTTCTGAAGGCTGAGTTTGGTTTCGTTGGTGCCCAGTTGATACTGGGTCACAGAGCGCGCCGTGTAGCGGATACGGTCTCCGATCGGCTCGTCTAAAACCGGTAAAAAATCGCTGTTGAATTTGACCTTTTCGTTGGCGATAGGCCCAAATTCGGTGGCGACTTCGAGACCATAAATCCAGCGTTGCTGATGAGGCTCGAGCGTGACGGTATAGGAGAATTTCGGTGAATCAGGCTCGATTCTTATTTGCGGATCGGGTGGCGCGACGAGTGGTTTTCGGAGTGGCGACCAGGTTTTTCCGTCGAAGCTTCCGAAGGTTGGGCCGCGCCAGTAGCTTTGTTTTTCCGATGGAGGAGCGCTCTCAAACTTTACCCGAAACGCGACTTCTCGCGACTCGCTTAGTGCACTGATTTGCCCTGGACTCATTTGTTCGGAGAGTCCCGTTTTGGCGCTACGGGCGTCGCTTGGTAGCCCCCACAGAGGCTGTGACAAGCGCGGAAACATGACAAACATGAGCGCCGCTACGGGCAGGCTTTGCAACATGAGCTTGCCTGCGTAGCGAAAGCGCCGATTGATAGGTTGCTCGGTGTCGCCGAACTGCATGGTGATCATGCAGGCTAAGAGCCCGGCCACCGAGACCAAGGTGGCCGCAGCCATCCAGATCGACTGGGAATTAAAGAAGCTGGCGAGGAGTAGAAAAAAGCACAGAAAGATCACTACCAGTAGATCTCTTCGCGCCCGCATTTCCATGAGCTTAAGGCCAAGAAATAGAATCAGCAGGGCCACGCCGGGTTCCCGGCCAAACAAAGTGTGAAAGTAGGCGTAGACACCTAAGGTGCATCCAATGGCCGCGACGATGCGCACCGACGCTCTGGGTAGGTAGCGACCGGAAATGACCAAGCCGGTGCGCCACATAAACAACATTCCGAACACTAAGGCAATCCAGAGGGGCATGTAGACGAGATGCGGCAAAGCCGTGAGTAACACCGCCCCCAGTAAGAAAAAAGTTTCGCGTCGTTCGCGCTCCCACTGACCGCCGAGCTTGCCGCCGAGCGCTTTTACAGAAAGATGTAAACCACTGGAGAGACTCATGCGCTTTAGGAGCCGACTAAGGCCAGGCTCTCCAAGGCTTGCGCCTGATGTGCAGGGCCAAGCCCCGCGTCCAGGGTTTTGCCCGGTAAGCGTAGGCCATACTTCAGACCCGCCTTCTCAGCGTCCACGACCCAGCGCGTGAGGCGTGAAATCTTTTGCTCTTCGCCGAGCCCCCCGGGCACTTGCCACCAGTCCAAGAGGAGCTCGCCGGCCTCGCCGCCATCCATCTCTTTGCACAGAAGGTCTTCGGTACCCAAGCGGGCGACGGCCTTCCACGCGATCAGGCGGGGATGATCGCCTTCGCGATAGGGACGCAAGGCCGAAATATCGTCCTGCTGACCTGCTCGGGCGCTACCTTTGCCGCTAAAGTCTACACTGTTGGGTAATGGAATGGCACCGGTTTCCGGTTTTGGGTACACCAAGAAGTGGTTCATGGGCTTCCAGTAACTCCAGGCTCGCCACAGGCCGAGCGGAAAGGTGGTCTTCATCGAGAAGCGCGGCATCGGAATCATGCCGCGCATATCGGTTGGGAGGGCCAAGGTGGTGAGTTGTTCAGAATTGGGGGGTACATCCACGCTATATGGTTTGGCCGAGCCCGGGACCATGACTTGCACAGCGAAGCGTTCAGTCTTGGTTTGATTGACCAACATAAAGGACCACTCGGCCATTTGCCCCGCAAATACTGGGTCGGATCGGCCCGGGCGAAACACCAACTGCGACATATTTCGGAAGGTATGCATCATCGCCACCATAGCCACGGCCGCGAGGAAAAAAGTCAGTGCGTAACCCAGCGCTAACTGATAATTGATGGCCGCGATCAGCATCACCAGTAACACGACTCCGTAAATGAGTCCGGCGCGCGTGGGCAGGACGTAGATGTTCTTTTGGGTGAGCTTGTAGTCGCCAAGGATTTGGTGACGGCGCGGGATAAGGCGCTCCAGCCAGCTTTCGGCTCGGCTCGGGGCTTTAATGGTTGCGCTGCGCGACAAGTGCGGCCTCCGGGCTTTACTTGACGGGCACGGCTTTGAGTAACTCAGCCACTAACTCGGCGCGAGCGCGATGAGAGGTCGCGGCGCCCTTGGCACCTTTCAGGCGATGACCGGCCACCGAGGTGATCACGGCCTGAACATCATCGGGCAGCACATGGTTGCGACCGTCCAACATGGCCCAGGCACGCGCAGCGCCTACTAAGGCCAGACCGGCACGGGGACTTAAGCCCTCCGAGAACGCGGCCAGGCGGCGGCTTTGCGTCAGCAGGTTTTGAATGTAGTCCATCACCGGACCCGAGCAATGGATGTCCAGCACCTTTTGTTGTGCTTGCATTAAGTCTTGAGGAGACAGGGCAGGCTTGAGCTTGGCGAGCATTTGACGGCGATCCTGACCTTCCAGGATGGCGCGTTCTGACTTTGGATCGGGATAGCCGAGCTCGATACACATCAGGAACCGGTCAAGCTGTGATTCGGGAAGCGGGAAAGTGCCGATTTGATCCTGTGGATTTTGGGTGGCGATCACGAAAAACGGTTCAGGCAGCGGACGAGGCTTGCCGTCCACCGAGATTT
>JANLRI010000156.1:0-7041 GCA_031361565.1 Betaproteobacteria bacterium
CAACAGTTCGACCGGCGGCACCCCAAAACCAGAACACCCGGCCAATACGCCGATGATTCAGCAGTACTTGCGTATTAAAAGCGAAGTGCCAGGCATGCTGTTGTTCTATCGCATGGGCGATTTCTACGAGTTGTTTTTCGACGATGCCATCAAGGCCTCACGCCTGCTGGGTATTACCCTTACTCAGCGCGGTCAATCGAATGGCGAGCCAATCAAGATGGCGGGCGTGCCGTTTCACTCAGCGGAGCAATATTTAGCGCGCTTGTTACGCGCGGGCGAATCGGTCGCCGTGTGCGAACAAATCGGTGACCCAGCAACCTCGAAGGGTCCGGTGGAGCGCAAGATTGCCCGCATTATTACGCCGGGCACCTTAACCGATGCCGCCTTGTTGCCGGAGCGCAGTGACCAGCTTTTAATGGCCCTCAATGTGGCGCCGCAAAGCTTTCGTGCGGGTGAGCCGCGCGCAGAAGCACGCTTTGGTTGCGCCTGGATCTCACTCTCGAGTGGGGAATGTCGTTTGGCGGAACTACCTGCTTTTCGACTTGCCACCCTGCTCCAAACCCTCAACCCTGCCGAGTTGATTTTGCCGGACAAGGAGCGCAGTAAGATCCAGGCCCTGATGGTGACTGCCGGTGCCTGGCTTGGCAGCGAGCAACATTTTGCGATTGCCGAAAGCCCAAACTGGCAGTTTGATGGCGAGCGTGGCGAAAAGCGCCTCGCCGAGTTGCTGGGTACAAAAGATCTGGCCGGTTTCGGGCTGGATAGTATGCGCCGGACCCCTGATGGCAAGCGGATGATCGGAGCAGCAGGCCTTGGCTCGATGAGCATTGGCCCACTTGCAGTCGGCTGTGCCAGTGCTCTGGTCGATTACATCGAAAAAACCCAGGGACTTGCCCCCTCGCACCTGCAAGGCTTGAAGCCGTGGCGCTTTGAGGAGAACATTGCCCTCGATGCGGCCGCCCGACGCAACCTCGAACTAAGCGAAAATCTGCGTGGCGGTAGCGAAGACTGCTTGCTTAATGTCCTGGATCAATGCGCCAGCCCGGCCGGCTCACGACTTCTGCGCCAATGGTTGGGTGAGATTCCGAGCGATCCAAAGATATCGATGGCCAGACACGAGGCGGTGAGTAAACTCAGTGATGCCGAGCTCAAATCCGCCCTGGCCGAATTGCCAGACTTCGAAAGAGTCGCCGCCCGTCTCGCGCTCGGCAATGTGCGTCCACGCGACCTAAGCGCCTTGCGTGATAGTGACGCGAGTTTGCATCGCTTACGCGAACAACTTCTTGTCATTGATGCGAGCTTTTTTGCCCAAGCCAGTGATGCCTTGATGCCACCACGGGAAGCCATGGAGCTACTACGTCGTGCACTTATGGACGAACCCAGTGTCGTGGTGCGCGACGGCGGCGTGTTCCGGCCGGGCTACGATGCCGATTTAGACGAGCTTAAGTTGATCGATGAGAGTTGTGGCGACTATCTGGCCGCGATGGAAATGCGTGAGCGCGAAACCACCGGAATTACCAACTTGCGGGTAAGTTTTAATAATGTGCATGGCTTCTTTATTGAAGTGAGTCAGGCGCAATCCGACAAAGTGCCTCTGCACTATCAGCGCCGCCAGACCCTGAAGAATGTCGAGCGCTACATCACCCCCGACTTAAAAGCATTCGAAGATAAGGCGCTGTCGGCCAAGGATCGTGCCTTGGCGCGCGAGAAATTTTTATTCGAACAATTGCTCGAGTTGCTGAGACCCACGGTAGCCTCCTGGCAGGCCATTGGCCGAGCCAGTGCCAGCATTGATGTGCTGCAAAGCTTCGCCCAGCTCGCTAAAGACTCCGGCTGGGTACGCCCAGAGTTTGTCAAGACTCCCGGCATTGAGCTACGCGCGTGTCGCCACCCTGTGGTTGAGAAAAAGGTTGAGAGCTATACCGCCAATGATTGCGTCTTGCATCCCAAGCGCCGCATGGTGGTGCTGACCGGCCCGAACATGGGCGGTAAATCCACTTACATGCGCTCCATAGCGCTATGCGTTTTGCTCGGCTATCTTGGATCGTATGTGCCCGCGCAACGTGCTGTGCTCGGGCCCATCACCCAGGTGTTCACCCGTATCGGAGCCTCGGACGATTTGGCCAGTGGCCGTTCGACCTTTATGGTGGAGATGACCGAAGCCGCCGCCATTTTGAATGCGGCTGATGAACGCTCTCTAGTCTTGATGGACGAGATCGGGCGCGGCACCTCGACCTTTGATGGACTCTCGATAGCCTGGGCGATTGCAGATCGTTTGGTGGATCACAATCGCAGCCTCAGTCTTTTCGCTACCCACTATTTTGAGCTCACGCAATTGGCGAACAAACGTGCCGAAGCGATTAACTTGCATCTCGCGGCCGTGGAGTCGCGCGGCGGTATCGCTTTCCTGCATGAGGTGAAGGACGGCCCAGCGAGTAAGAGCTACGGACTCCAGGTCGCCAAGCTTGCGGGCCTGCCCCATGCGACTTTGCGCAATGCCGAGAAGATCATGCAGATGCTGGAAGAGCAAGCGGCTCAGCAAACTCAGCAAATCGACTTGTTTAGTGGAGACTATTTGAACAATGCGGCCGATCCGTCGAGCATCGCCGAGCCTTCGACGACTTTGAGCATGAGCCCGGCAGAAGCCGAAACCTTGCAGAGTCTCTTGGACGCCGATTTAGATGCACTCGCGCCGAGGGAAGCTCTGCAGATGCTCTACGATCTGCGTGCTAAATTATATGGCTAACCTCCATGGCTGAACCACGCCGCCGCGCACTGCAAGGCTTCTCACGCCTAATCTTGGGGGCTTTATTCGGCGCATCTTTCAGCACAACTTTCGGCTTAGCCAAGGCCGAACCGGGCGCCCATTTGAAGCCCAAGCCTGCGACCCAGGCCAAGGCAATTTCGTTCGCGTTTATTGGTGACGTGCCCTACAACACCCTCGAAGAATCGGCGCTGAATCGCATCTATCAGTCCTTCCCAAAAGATCTTGCCTTCGTTTTACACGTGGGCGACCTCAAATCGGGGACAGAGGAATGTAGCGATGCTCTACTCACGCGTCGCTTCAATCTTTTGCAAACAAGCCCTCTCCCGCTCGTCCTACTCCCTGGCGATAATGAGTGGGTCGACTGCGCGCGTAGCCTGGCAGGCGGCTACGACCCTGTTGAGCGTCTAAAGCTTTGGCGACGACTCGAAAGCCGCGACCGACGCGCCGATCAGTCTTTAAAAATTTCCCGCCAACCACTTTGGCCCGAGCTCGTGCAATGGCGCATAGCGGAAGCGTCCGCAAGCTTTGTCGGGCTGAACATCCCGGGTAGTTACGATGCCATCGGTAACAACGCCCCGGCCCGCGAACATCGTCGTCTCAGGAATGCCGCCAATTTCGATTGGCTTGAGCTCGCTGCCAATAGGGCCGAGGCGGAGAAAGACAAATTTTTATTTGTAGCCATTCATGCCAACGTGAGACTTGATACTGGCCGTCCTGAGGACAGCTCGAGCACCAGTGAGACGCCTGCCAATTCCGGTGCAAATTCAAGCCCGAATTCCAGCCATAGGCCTTACCAGCCTTTCAAGCTAGCCCTGGCTAAACTATTGAGCCACTACTCAGGCCAAGTCATCGTTTTGTATGGCGACACCCATGAATTTCGCGTGGATTATCCTTGGGAGGCGAGCGTCGGCAAACGCTTAATGGCAGTGCAGTGTGTGGGCTCGCCCTTTAACGGCTCCTGGCTTAGGGTCGATGTTGACCCCAAGCAAAGCTTCCCTAAAATTACATCACTGGCAGTTCTTTAATCTGGTACAGATAAGCGCCATCGTCCGCCAACACCCGCGTGATCTCGCCGCGATAAAAGAGATAATTCAAGCAAGCCACCGTCTCACCAGTCGCCATGCTGAGCAGGCCGACATCCTCAGGGCTGATCGGCCGAGCAAATAGAGCGCTGAACATTTCGGGTACACGACGCGCTTGCGACAAAGCTCGCCGGAGTCGATCAAAGGCGATATTCTGGCCGCGCTCTAACTTATCGAGTCGGCTATGTAAACCACGAAAGACCTCGCCATGGGCGGGTAAAACCAAAGTATCTTCAGGAACCTCGCGACGAATTTTGGCCAATGAGTTCATCCAGTCATTCATCGGATTGGCATCTGGTTCGGTCGGATGCACAGAAACGTTCGAAGAAATTCTCGGCAGCACTTGATCGCCCGAAATGAGCACTTTCAAGTCGGGGCAATAAAGGCAAGCATGTTCAGGAGAGTGGCCATTACCCACCACGACTCGCCAAACGTTCTTGCCGATTTTGATTTCTTCGCCATCGCTTATGCGGCGATAGCTATCGGGCATGGCGTGAATGTGTTTGCCAAAATTACCAAAGCGCAAGCGATACGTTTCGATGGCGGCCTGAGACCAAGCGGCGCGCCGATAAAAATCGACCCCATCCAGCGGAGCTTCGCGGCCAGTGTCCGACATCATTACGCGACATTGGTAATACTCGAGCCGAGTCATCCACAAACGCACCCCAAACTTGCGCGTAAACCACCCAGCCATGCCGACATGATCGGGATGCATATGGGTCACAAACACCCGGGTTAAGGGGCGTTGATCCGGCGAGTTAGACATCACCGCCCGCCAAACCTCGCCTGTTTCATCGGTGCGCGTGCCCGTGTCCACTACGGCCCAACCTTCGCCATCGTCCAGGGCCCATAGATTGATATGGTCTAAGGCATAGGGAAGGGGCATGCGTATCCAACGCACGCCAGGGGCGACCTCCAGTGTTTGCCCGCGCGCGGGTGGCCCTTCGAAAGGGTAGATGAGTATGGCCGGTGCGGATTTTTCGTCCGTGTGGCTCGCTTTATCTTGATCGGGTTGTCCATCCATAGTGGTTAGATCATAGCCCTTGCGAGAATTAGTTCGCGGCAAAGCAATAAAACAGCCCTGAACCACCGGTCGACTTGAGGGCTTCAAGCCCGCATCCCCGCGTACCGTGCGACGCGTTCCAGGACTTCATGGGCGCACTTTCATTAAGGCCTCGGCGATCATGGTGGCCGACCATTGCAGAGCCTTCGCCGCTCTTGGTCCAGTTACCACAGGTGGTATCGCCTCCAGAGGCGGCTGCCAGAGCAAGACGGCCCTCGGCATCCGAGCCGGTCAAGATATCGTGTTGATTGACAGCATCGCCCCCGCCGCTGATGGTCTCGCCTTTTTCGGTCAGGGCAGTTTGCTTGTTCAGGTTGTTGTTGCCGTGAAGTTCTTCCACGTTGGCTGCCACCACCTGGCCTTTTACATTTTGCCAAGGGCCTTTGCCGATGCGATCGCGGGCGTTGACTGCCGGGCCATTTGCTGAGGCTGCAGCGCTAAGGTAGGCGCGCCAAACTTTGCTACCGGCACCGGCACTATTGGCCAAGGTTTGGCAGTACTGATCCGCACCGGCGAGCCCTCCTAGCTCAGCACCCTTGCCCGGATTGACGCTGGTGAGAAAAAAGCTCATTGAGTTTTGCTGAGCACTGGTGTGCGCGGCAAACGCGCCAAGCAACACCACGAACGAGGAGGTCACTGCTAAAAGTTTGCTGCTAGTTTTCATGAAAGACTCCAAGTGAAGGCTCTTTGCAGAGCAATAAATTGCCAGGGCGGCTATGCTACAAGCACGTCGCAAGTACGCCACACAAGCGCTGCGAGAGTGCTCTGCACTCACCGCAAACACGTCGAGATCAGCCGCTACGATATCTCGCCCGCTTGCAGACATTGGCTACTGTAGCCTAGCTTAATCTTAACTTACAGAATCCTTCCTTACAGATCCCTTCCAAGCCTAAGGCAGGCTTTCGTAGATAATTCAATCCTTAGCTTATCTATCGCATCGACAGGACCCCATATGCTCGCCACCATCATCCACGGCGCCAAAGACCTACGTCTCGAAGAACGTCCCGAGCCCGAGGCCCCGGGTGACGATCAGGTCCTGCTCCGATTCGGCGCAGGCGGCATCTGTGGCTCGGACTTGTCGTATTTCAACAAAGGGCGGGTTGGCGACTTCATGGTGCGAGAACCTTTATGCCTTGGCCATGAGTTCGCCGGTGAGGTGGTCGAAGTCGGCAGAAAAGTGCTTGGCTTGAAGGCCGGAGACCGGGTGGCGGTTAATCCTAATCACCCCTGTAGAGTTTGCCGCGCCTGCGTGGCGGGCAAAGGCAATCTTTGCTACAAGATGCAATTTTTTGGAAGCGCCGCGATCTTCCCTCATGTGCAAGGAGTATTTCGCGAGTCCTTAGTGGTAGGCGCGGCACAGTGTCACCGGGTGTCGCGTCTTCTGGACTTTCGCACTGCGGCGATGGCCGAGCCCTTAGCCGTGGCACTGCATGCGGTCCAGAGGGCGGGGAGCTTGGTGGGCAAAGAGGTGTTGATTACCGGCGGAGGCCCGATCGGCTGCCTGGTCATGCTCGCGGCACGTTACGCCGGCGCACGCCGCATCGTGGTGACCGAGGTCAGTGAAAAAGCCATCAAGCGACTCGAGGTCTTGCCGATTGATGAGATCGTCAACTCTATTCAAGACAGCGCAAAGATTGAAAGCTGGTACGACAACAAAGGCCATTTCGACCTTAGCTTCGAATGTTCTGGAAACCCGAGTGCTCTGGCGAGCGCCATCCGCGCCACGGCCTCAGGGGGCAAGGTGGTCGTGGTCGGTATGGTGGGTATGCCTGAGGTCGCCCTGCCCGTCAATCCCTTTGTCGCCCGCGAGGTGGATTTAGTGGGCTCCTTCCGCTTCGACGGCGAGTTTGCTCAAGCCGTTGATCTTTTAACCCGTGGCGCCATCGACGTTGGACCGGTACTCACCCATAGTTTTCCATTGCGTGCCGCGCAGGAGGCCTTCTTGGTAGCCTCTGACCGAGATCAATCGCTCAAGGTTCATCTGGTTGCATAAAGCCGTCCAATACTTTTGGCTTCGCCCATCATCTCGTGCCAGCCGCAATACCCCGAAGATCTATCAGGCGAATGTAAACCAAACAAACGTAACCTAGGCGAACCTAAACCAAGCCAACACTAACCAATCGAACCTT
>JANLRI010000185.1:0-5009 GCA_031361565.1 Betaproteobacteria bacterium
CCCCCATGGGCCTTGCTTCGCCGCGTCGAGACTCGCTACCCGCCAGAAAAAAGTGATGACGTCGTTTGGCGGCGATTGTGGTCCAAAGAAATAGCGCGGGCTCACCGCCCGCTCATCCGCGATGATGTCTTTGAACCCCTCATCACTTGCCACCTGAACGCGGTAGCGCTCGGCCCGCTCGATTGGAGCCCAGCCCAACATGGTGCGCCCACCGAAATTCACGCCCGCAGGCTCGGTCGCCACGACCGACGGCGCCACAGGCCGAGCGGCAATATTGAGTGCAAAATGGGCGTCGAAACCAGCGACTCCGGAAGGTCCAATCGCACGAACTTTAAAATAATGCGGGCCGTCACGCACACTGCGAACGACCGCCTTTGTTTCGGACTGAATAGCACTCGAGACCAAGGTACCAAAGCTTGGATCGGTCGCCAATTCGAGCAAATATTTTTGCGCTCCGGCGACGGCTTCAAACTCAATCTCCCCCTCAACAACTTCAAGTTTAGTATCGGAGATTAATTTTGCGGAAGCGGGCAAAAGCTTTTCGGTGGGCCCAAGATTGCCCGATTTACTGACGGCTACTCCGAAACCACCCGGCAAAGGACGGCGCTCGGAAGCCCCTGCCCATTCAATTGAGCCCTCGAGAATCTCGGCAACACTTTTGTCTTGTTCCGCGCCAATTCGAAACGAAGTACCTCTTACCGAAGCCGTGGCCTTCGGGGTCACAACCTCAATATTTCTCCCCGGAGTTGGCGCTTTGCCAAGACGGCTAGACTCGCTCTGAAGCTCTACCCCTCCTTGCTCGAGATTCAAGCGCGCGTCAATGGCTTCTGAACCATGATAGCCGCGCAGGCGGTCAATGCGAACTTTACTACCAGGAGGGATTCTTACTGTGCTCCCGTCCGGCAAACCCAACACGACGACTGCGTTGGCACCCGTTTCGACAACATCGGTTTCAGATAAAGAGGTTCCAACTCGCAAAGCACCCGCTTCAGTTTTGGCGGGTCCTTCAACCGACCGCACTGCAGCCTTGGTCAGTACGGGTTTACGCCATGCACGCGGAACAAAGACCTTCATGCCGATCGGCAAGGCCATTGGATTAGCCAGGCCATTGAGCTTGGCTAAAGAGCGCCAATCATGAGGATAAGCTAACTCGCGATAAGCAAGATCAATCAGGGTGTCGCCCGGGTGAATCTCGACGAGCAGATCCCCTGGGGCAATTGCAGCGGGTAAGGCACGAACCGACCTGGCCACAGATTGGGCCTGTGGCTCGGTCATCAGCGCAGATTGCGTGATGAGAACTGCTAGCGCGAGAGTCGCTGCAGTTGTTAACTTCAAATTATGCGGCTTGTTCGACCGTAACATGCTCAAGACGGTAACCATAGCTGTAAACAGGTGCTAACAAGTAGCCAGCCTCAGGGCGCAACCGGAGCTTGGTACGAACTCGCGACACATGGGTGTCCATCGTGCGAGAGGGAACTTCACTTCCACGACCCCAAACGGCTTCGCGAATGTGACTACGAGACAGAGGCTTGCCCACGTTTCTCAGAAAAATTAGGGCTAAGTTGAATTCTTTATGAGTCAGCTCAATCTCTTGATTGATGTCACCCAGCGAATCGTCGGTTAAAATCATACCCTTCAGATCGAATTTAAAACGATCAAATTCAAAATAGCGAGACTCCGCTGCACCAGGATTGGCCCGTCGTAACACGGCCATGATTCTAGCCACCAGCTCTTTGCCACGCAGGGGCTTGACCAAATAATCGTCAGCGCCGGTATCAAGTGCACGAACCACATCTTCCTCGGCATCCCGTGCTGTCACGAACAAGACTGGCAGCGTATTTCCGCTGGCGCGCATTTTGGCAAGCACCTCGGGGCCACTCATTTCCGGCAGACCCCAATCAAGAATCGCCAAATCGAAGCTTTCGCGCTCTAGGGCGAAGAAAAATTCCTTAGGTGTCCCGAAAGGTTTCACCATCATTCCCGCCTCTTCCAACTGCAGCAAAGCTGCCTGACGCTGGGTGAGATCGTCCTCTACTAATGCAATGCGTGCGATCATTTTAGGCCATTCACAAGTGTTGAAGAGAGTGCGGTTTAGGCCGCCGGAATGTACCATCTAGGCCAAACTTCGTGGCGCATAAAATACGCAAAAACGAGGTGCCGAGACTATATTTAACTCTTATGACACAATTTTCCCATCATTTCGGGGGTTGTGCGCAAAAATGAGCTGTGGCAGAACCTTCGGCCCGCATTTTTGTCCCAGTCAATGGGCTGTCATTTTAACGATTCTCATCTGTACAGTTCGGCCGGAATTGAACTTCCCCAGCGTCTTAGTGTGGCATTCCATACTAGGCCGCCAAAAACATCTTGTAAGCCGGATGCTCACTCTCGTCACTGTAGGGATAGTCCAAGTCCGCCAAGAAGGCGGCCAGCTTTGACTTCTCTCCTGACGGAACCTGCAAACCGACCAAAATCCGACCGTAATCTGCGCCATGATTGCGATAATGGAATAGCGATATGTTCCATGAAGGACTCATGCGAGTCAGAAAACGCATCAACGCACCGGGACGCTCAGGAAACTGGAACCGGTAAAGCACTTCCTCTTTGGCTAAAGGTGAGCGCCCACCCACCAGATGGCGTACATGCAGCTTGGCGAGCTCATCATCGGTCAAATCAAGCGTGGCAAAACCTGCCTTGTTGAAAGACTTTGCGATCATCGCTGCCTCTGATCCCTTTGAGATTTGAAGCCCTACAAAAACATGAGCTACTTTGGCGTCGTTGATGCGGTAGTTAAATTCCGTGACATTGCGCGGCCCCACCAATTCGCAAAACCGGCGGAAACTGCCGCGTTGTTCGGGTATCGTCACCGCGAAGACAGCCTCGCGTTGCTCTCCAATCTCGGCACGCTCGGAAACAAAACGCAGGCGATCAAAGTTCATATTGGCGCCACAGGCAATCGCCACTAAGGTTTGGCCCTTGATACCGGTACGTTCGACATAGAGCTTAGCGCCAGCAATGGCCAAGGCGCCCGAAGGCTCCAAAATGGAGCGAGTGTCCTGAAATACGTCCTTAATCGCGGCACAAGCTGCGTCGGTATCAACGAGAAGAATGTCGTCCACGTACTTCTTGGTCAGCCGAAACGTCTCCACGCCCACTTTTTTCACCGCAGTGCCATCGGCGAAGAGGCCAACGTCCTTCAGCTCAATGCGCCGCCCAGCCTTGATGGAACGAGCCATGGCATCGGAATCCACGGTTTGCACACCGATAATCTTAATTTCCGGACGCACTTGTTTCACAAAGGCAGCGATACCCGAGATCAGCCCGCCCCCCCCAATCGCCACGAAAATTGCGTGGATCGGTCCTTGATGTTGGCGCAAAATCTCCATGCCGATGGTGCCCTGTCCGGCAATGACATCAGGGTCGTCAAAGGGATGAACAAAACTTAAGCCCTGCTGTTCTTGCAGAGTCAGGGCCAAGGCGTAGGAGTCGCTGTACGACTCCCCGTGCAACACCACCTCGGCGCCCCGAGCCTTGACCGCATCGACTTTCACTTGCGGCGTGGTGACGGGCATGACAATCACCGCGCGGCATTTCATTCTTTGGGCAGCAAGCGCCACGCCCTGTGCATGATTGCCTGCCGAGGCCGCGATCACACCTTTAGCGCGTTGAGCCTCGGTCAGCTGAGCCATCTTGTTGTAAGCTCCGCGCAACTTGAAGGAAAACACCTGCTGCAAATCTTCGCGCTTGAAATAGATATCATTTTTCAGGCGCGCTGAAAGCAAAGGTGCGCGTTCCAAAGGCGTTTCTTGCGCCACCTCATAGACTTTTGCGTTGAGGATTTTCTTTAAATAGTCGATAGCCATGTCAAGATTCTAGCTGTCGCAGGACTTACAGCCATTCATGGAAGCACTCTTAGCCCAACTTATCGACTGGTTTGCACTCCCCAAGAACGGCTTAAGCTCGGTCTTTGTGGTGGCCTTGATCTCCGCCACGTTGTTGCCACTGGCCTCGGAGCCCGCCGTCTTTGGCTTCGTCAAACTAAACCCCGACCAATTTTGGATCGCCATTATCGTCGCAGCGATCGGCAACACTTTAGGCGGTGCATGCAATTATTGGATGGGTTATGGCGCCAAAGAAGCGGTCGCGAAAGATAAGCGAACCCACTACTTAGCCTGGTTCGAAAAGCTCGGGCCTAAAGCCTTGTTCTTTTCGTTCCTACCCGCCATAGGCGATCCAATGTGTGCCGTGGCGGGATGGCTAAAGTTGCATTTTTGGTCCTGTGTGGCCTGGATAGCGCTGGGGCGAATAATTCGCTACGGAGTAATGACCAGTCTCTTGATGTGGGTACCGAATGGCTGGTGGAAGGCCATACTCGGCCCTCTCGCAAAAATGCTTGGCCTTTGATTCAGCTTGGGTTACCGAGATGTGCAACGAGGTTCAAGAGCGGCGCCCACGAACCTTGCAAAGAGTTACAAATAGCTAGGGAAAACCCAAGGTTATTTCATGCCACTTGCCAAGACTAAATGTTCAGTGAGTCTTACCGTCCGTCGCCGATCGAATCAGGATCTCCATCATGCAACACGCTCTTCGTGACGACTTGCTCGTCGCCCGCTCAGCCAGTAGCACCTTACCCCGCACGACCTCAACCCGCAGACCGGTGCTCAGAATCGCCACCCTGGCCCTTGGTCTTTTCGCTAGCCTGTCCGCGCAAGCCTTCTGCGGCTTCTTCGCAGGCAAGGCGGATGCAGCACTCTTCAACGAAGCCAGTAAGGTGATCATGGCGCGCGACGGCAACCGGACGGTGCTATCCCTGTTAAACGATTACAAAGGGCCGCTCAAAGAATTTGCACTGATTATTCCTACGCCCGTTGCACTCAAGCAGGGACAAGTTCGCATTGCTGAAAAACTTAGCTTCGAACGCATCGACGCTTATTCCAGCCCCAGGCTTGCCGAATACTTTGATAACGACCCGTGTAGGTTTGACTTCCAGTGGGGCGAGGATTCGATGCGCC